>NZ_JBDVOT010000090.1:0-9796 GCF_039968975.1 Maribacter sp.
TTATCCTTTAACCATTGAATATTAAAGCATCGTTGCTTTTCAATATCCTCTAGAGTTATCATTTTTGAAATATTCATAGGTAACATATAATATCCGCCAGAAATGAAATAACCTGGTTCTTTGTTGATATAATGTACCTGAACAAAATCTTCGCGAGGTATACAATCACCATCGGTCATGATAATATAATCTGCAGAACAAGCCGACACCGCTTTGTTCAGTATTCTAGATTTTTGAAAGCCATCATCTTCCTGCCAAACATGCACAATTGAGTAATGTACTTGTTCCGCCATTTCAGCAAGCAACTCTTTTGTTGGTGCTTTTGAACCATCATCTGCAATAACAACTTCAAAATCTTTAAATATTTGTTGCTCAAAGCCCCAAAGTACCTTCTTTAGCCACTCTTCGGCATTATATGTACTAACAATGATACTAATTTTAGGAATCTCCATGCTACATTTCAAATTACTGCAAAAATATAAAACTCTTATCTATCTTTGAGCTAGAAAAGACGGTCTCTTAATAAAGAGGCAAATTACAGCATTGTAAAATGAAGTTAAAAGAAATTCCTGTATCAATTTACAATTCGGCTAAACTTTTAGCACTTTCTTCTGATAGTATGATATCTGAATCTAAGGAAGAAATACCTGTAATAGTCTCTTTAACATCTATTCCTTCAAGGCTAAGTACACTACATATAACCATAAGAAGTCTTTTAAATCAAGACACTAGACCAAAGAAAATAGTTTTATGGTTACATCATTCTTTAAAAAATAAAATTCCAAAAAAACTTAAGGCTTTGGAAAGTGGTTTATTCGAAATCATGTTTTCAGATTTAACTTGTTCTCATAGAAAGCTAATTCACAGCCTAGAACTATTTTCAGATGATATTATTATTACCTGTGATGACGATATGATATACAGAACCAACTGGCTTCGTTTGTTATATACAGAACACAAATTAAATCCCAAAAAAATTATTGCCAACCAGACTAGATATATCACCTATAACAAAGTTGGAGAATTACAATCGTATAAGAATTGGGTTTTTAATAAAAACTTAAAATATAATGAATCTGCTATAATACCTATAGGTGCCGAAGGTGTTTTATACCCGCCAAAATCACTTTCAGAAAAAGTTACTGATGTTGATTTATTTTTAGAACTAGCACCAAAAGCAGATGACTTATGGTTTAAAGCTATGGCTATTTTAAAAGGGACAAATTCTGTGCAGGCAAAAAATAAGGCAAAAGCCCCAATACCTATTATTGGATCTCAAAAACAGTCACTTAAAAAATCAAATATTGGCGGTGATAAAAATAAAACACAATGGTTAGCAATTACTAATCATTTTAATATTACTCCAGACACTTTTCTATAAAGAAGTTACGAAGACATGACAGAAGAAATCAACAAATGCATAGAAGTTCTAGAAAATGGCGGACTGATACTCTACCCTACCGATACGGTTTGGGGTATTGGCTGCGATGCTACCAATGAAGCAGCTGTACAAAAAGTGTTTCAACTAAAACAAAGAGAAGATAGTAAAGCTTTAATTTGTTTGGTAGCAAATGATGCCATGCTTGAAAAGCATGTAGAGAAAGTATCTGACCTTGCGTATGATATAATTGATTTGTCAACCAAACCTACAACCATAATATTCGATAAACCTCGTGGGATAGCCAAAAACTTAATAGCAGAAGATGATACTTTAGCACTAAGAGTAGCTTCTGATAAGTTTTGTAAATACATGATCGGCAAGTTTAAGAAGCCAATTGTGTCTACTTCTGCAAACATTTCTGGTCAGGCTACTCCAAAATCTTTCCAAAATATAGATTCAGCCATTTTAAAAGGTGTAGACTATGTGGTAAATTTGCATCGTGAGAAACAGAATAGCTCCGCCTCATCAATTATTAGATTAGCTAATGACGGTACGGTGAAGGTTATTCGAGATTAAGAACATGCAAGAGAGCTATACAGACGCTTTAAACAACCCAATTTTCAAGATTATTTCAGAAGCTGCAGAAGAACTTTCTGTAGATTGCTATGTTATAGGTGGTTTTGTAAGAGACTATTTTTTAAAACGTAACATACCAAAAGATATAGATGTAGTTGCCATTGGCAGTGGCATTGCCTTAGCTGAAAAAGTAGCATCTAAATTAGAAGGCAAACCACAAGTTTCTGTCTTCAAGAATTTTGGTACCGCCATGATCAAAAGTGATGGCATTGAGCTTGAATTTGTTGGTGCTCGTAAAGAGAGTTATAACAGAGATAGTCGTAAACCCATAGTAGAAGACGGCACTTTAGAGGATGACCAAAAAAGAAGGGATTTCACTATAAATGCTTTGGCTTTATCATTAAACCAAAATAACTATGGTGAGCTACTAGATCCTTTTAACGGTATTGCCGACTTAGAGAACAAGATAATTAAAACACCTTTAGAACCAGGTGTTACATATTCAGATGACCCACTGCGCATGATGAGGGCCATACGTTTTGCAACACAGTTAGATTTTCAAATAGCACTACCCTCTTTACAAGCAATTACAGAAAATAAAGAACGTTTAAAAATTGTTTCTAACGAACGAATTTTAGACGAACTTCATAAGATTATGCTGTGCAAAAAGCCTTCTTTAGGTTTTTCTTTACTACATAAAACAGAATTATTAGAATATATTCTTCCAGAACTTACTGCTTTACAAGGTATAGAAGAAATTGAAGGACAAAAGCATAAAGACAACTTCTGGCACACCTTAGAAGTCGTAGATAATATATCTGAGGCTACAGATGACCTTTGGTTGCGTTGGGCCGCGCTATTACACGATATTGGTAAAGCGCCTACCAAAAGATTCCATAAAAAAATTGGTTGGACATTTCACGGACATGAATTCGTAGGATCAAAAATGGTCTTTAAATTATTCAAGCGTCTACGAATGCCATTGAACGAGAAAATGAAATTTGTTCAAAAAATGGTATTAATGAGTTCAAGACCTATTATACTTTCTGAGGATTATGTTACAGATTCAGCGGTACGTAGATTAGTTTTTGATGCCGGTAACAATGTAGAAGATTTAATGACTTTATGCGAGGCAGATATCACTACCAAAAATCCGAAGAAACAGCGCAAATACCATCAAAACTTCAAAATTGTCCGTAAAAAGATTGAGGAAGTAGAAGCGCGTGATCATGTTAGAAATTTTCAACCACCTATTAGCGGTGAAGAGATAATGAAAACTTTTGCGTTAAAACCTTCAAAAGAAATTGGTATTATAAAGGAGGCAATTAAAGAAGCCATTTTAGAAGGAGAAATCCCTAATGAATACAAAGCGGCTCAAGAATTTATGTATCTTAAAGGTGCAGAATTGGGTCTACAGAGTACAAAATAGCATGCATAGTATATATGGATATTACATTTAGAAAAGTTGCCAAAGTATCTTTGGTCTTAGTTTATTTAGTGATTGTTGCTGGTGCTGTTGTAAGAATGACAGGTAGCGGCATGGGTTGTCCAGATTGGCCTAAATGTTTTGGCTACTACATTCCACCTACAGAGGTTACAGAAATACAGTGGCAACCAGATCGTTTGTTTGAGAAAGGTCAAGTAATTATCTATCGAGAAACATTACAGGTTTCTAAAGAATCTTTCACCACCAAAGATGCTTTTAATTCAGATAATTGGGATCTATATACCAAACATGACTATGCTGAATTTAACCCCTGGCATACTTGGATTGAGTATATAAACAGACTTTTTGGAGTTTTAGCAGGAATTGCTACCTTGATACTTGCCGTTATCTCCATTAAATTCCGGAAGAAGAAAAAGCGCATACCTATACTATCATGGTTAGTAGTTTTCGGCATGGTTTTTCAAGCTTGGCTAGGTGCTACGGTTGTCTATTCAGTTTTAGAACCTGCAAAGATTACGGTTCATATGATTATGGCATTGGTAATCGTTGCCATACTACTTTATATTATTTACATGGCCAACAATGAAAATAAGCGCATTAAATATGATAAGGTTGTATTGAACATTAGTATTATAGCTTTGGCTATGACCCTTGTGCAAATAGCCATGGGAACACAAGTACGACAGTTTGTCGATGAACAAGTAGACATTTACGGATATGCGGCTAGAGAAAATTGGTTACAAAATCCTGAGTTATTATTTTACGTTCACCGATCATTTTCAATACTTGTAATTTTAGTAAATTCTTTCTTGGCATATAGAATAACTAAACTGGATCTTGGTCACTTTAAAGTGTACTGGGTCTTGTTTTTAATACTAGTGGTTGTATTTACCGGTATAGCTATGAACTATTTAGATTTCCCTTTTGCCAGTCAACCGTTACATCTTGTATTGGCTTCTGTTCTTTTTGGTGTTCAGTTCTATATACTTTTAGATGCATTAATGCCTAGAAAAGACTCCAAAACTTCGTAACTTTGCCGACCCGCAAAAATTAAGGTATGATTTATAAAATTCGTATAATTCTAGACGCTGAAGAAGATATTTTCAGAGATTTAGAGATTGAATCCCACAATTCATTAGAAGAGTTCCATAATGCCATTACACAAGCATTTGGCTTCTTAGGTAATGAAATGGCGTCTTTTTATACATGTGATGAGGAATGGAAACAAGATGAGGAAATTGCTCTTTTTGACATGAGTGAATCTGGCTCTGATGTTAGGTTAATGAACGAAACCTTTTTAGAGGATGTCATGACAGAAAATAACCCAAAACTAATCTACGTTTATGATTTCATGAACATGTGGACGTTTTTCGTTGAGCTTGCAGATATTCAAGAAAACGAAGATGGTCGTTCTTACCCTAATGTACTGTTTACATTTGGCGAATTACCAGAAACGCCGCCAGAGAAAAACTTTGAAGCAGAGAATAGTGCCTTTGACTTTGATGATACTTTTGATAATTACGACGATTTAGATTTCGATGAAAATTGGAACTAAATTTCAGTAATTGACCCAAGGTGCAAACCATCTAGGTATCCAATTAAAAACATAATTTATTATTCGGCGTGAACGTCGAAGCATTTAAATCTCGATTATCGAGTAAATAATATTTTTTTCGCTTACTAACCATTTAATTTAGAACATTGTATGATTAACCTATATGCTACTCAAATTGAAAGTATTTCTATACATAGAGTTGGTAACAAAAATAAGAATGAAGGTGTTTTTCTTTCTGAAGAACCTTTTAGACTTAATGATGAAACAACAGGTCTTTTAAAAGAATACTTTTTCAAACCTTTTAGAGAAAAAGAAGAGAACTACTATAAACTTGCTAATGAAGTTGATGTTGAATTCAATGAATTACACAAAATTGTAAGTGAAGTTTTTGAAGATCCTTCGAAGGCTCATTTAAATTCTAAAAAAGTAGCATCCTTATTATTTGAACAATCTAACCATCCACATATTAAAAGTGGCGAGGTTTATGTTGCATACCTATCTGGTTTACTTTTAGATAACAAAAAGGTAGACGCTATAGGCATATTCAAAAGTGAGTTGAAACATGATTTTATTCAGTTCGAAGAAAAGAACAGCAATTTAGATATCGTAATTCAACAAGGTATCAATATCAATAAATTAGATAAAGGGTGCTTAATTTTCAACGTAGAAAAAGAAGAAGGTTACAAGATACTTTCTGTAGATAGCAATAAATACGACACAAAGTATTGGATAGAAAACTTTTTAGGTGTTGAACCACTTTCTGATGATAACTTTAAGACAAAAAACTATTTAAAATTTTGTCAAGATTTTGCCAAAGAGGTTGTTTTACCAGCAGAAGATAAGCAGCAAGAGGTTTTATTCATGAACCGTGCAGTAAACCATTTTGCAAAAAATGATGCTTTCGAAGAGTCTACGTTTTTGAACGAAGTAATGGAAAACCCAGAGTTGATACCTGAGTTTAAACATTATAAAACAGAAAAAGGACCTAAGTTTAGTATTGAAGATGTATCTACTTTTGATATTGCAAACAAAGCAGTTTCAGATGCACGTAAAAAGATAAAGAACGTTATTAATCTAGATACCAACATTCAAATTAAAATGGATTTCATTAACCCAGAATCTGCGGAAAAGTTTGTAGAAAAAGGATGGGATGAAGAAAGACAAATGTATTACTACCTAGTGTACTTTAATAAAGAACAGAAGAGCTAGTAAAATTATAGATAGCTTAAATAGGTAAATAAAAAGCCCGATTTTCAAAATTTGAAAATCGGGCTTTTTATTGCTATAATCTACTGAAGATAATCTAGCTATTAATTTTAATATTATGTTCTATAATTTGTTTTAAACTGACATCTTCATAATTTCTACGAACAAAATTTAGTGCTAAATCTAATACTTCTCCCATAGTTTTACAGGTCTGAAAGTCCATATCCATCGTAAGAACTTCTATTTGCTCTCTCAGCATAGATATGTTTTCTGGCGTAGAAATTTTATCAGTTTTACAAATAGCTCTTAGTTTCTTAATTCTATTTCCAGAACTTAAAATTCTTTTGGCTACCATAGAACGCTCTTCTAATTTGTATTGATCAACAGAATCATGGGTTAATTTTTTACGAACCAACTCTACCATTTGGTAGTTTTCCTTAAAAAACTGAGGCCTATATACTTTTAGTTTTCCTTCAAAACATTGCTGATCAAAATCTATAGCACGTATTTTATAAACTACATGATCAAAATCATGTGTAGGTACTATCACATAATTATAAGAGCGCATATCTCCCAACAGACGAATCATGCAACGCTCATTGAACTTAACGAACTCTTTTGCCAACTGCGCTTTTTCCCTTGGTGTACATTTTGGTAAATTATGCTTTATAAATTCATCTCCAGGTATACCAGCAATATGTTCTTCAATCAAGGTATCCTTATACACCAAAAAGTTGAGGTTATAAGGAGAAAGCATATGTTCCAATTCTAACCCATAAATACGAGAAGCATCGGTCTTTTTTATGTAGAAATAAGTGAAATTATCATTTAATATATTCCTGACTTTAATTCTAAAAGGTTTAGAGTTACCAAATGTGCAAAAATCAACTGCATCTACATTTAAATATTGATGAAGATTATCACTACCATCAGAATGTAAAATAGAATAAACTTTCTTTAAACTATCATCAATTTCTTTCCTTTCAAATTCCGAATAATATGCACGTACCCAAAGGGTATCTTCATCATTTCTATCATACACTACAACAGACCCAGCAAACCTAAGCAAATCGTCGTAAAATATAGGTATTTCAATCTTTCTGCTATAATGTTCTAAATAACCGTCCAAAGCCTCACTTACCGGGTAAGCGGGTTTTTTTTTCGACATTAATCTTTCTTCTGACATGCTACAAATTTACTTATAAAGTAAACATTTCAAGCCAATAAATTTTATCAAGCATATAGAAATTAAGCATTCAACACCATATACCGCCAGTATACAACATTTTTTTAGCCAAAATAAGAAAGGTTGCTTTATTTGTTTAAGTACTACTTGAAACCAAACCAATGATTACTCAGATTAAATCTATTATTAATTTTTTACTGTTTTTTCTATTTGCATTCAGCTCTTTTATAGGAACTGCACAATTGAGCGATCTTCATTATTTACCACCAATGAAGCAAGGTCAAAATAATGCAGGTATAGAGAACCAGGCAATTCATTTTTCTACTCCAGAAACCACACCTTTTAACATTTATGCCTATCAAGGTACGTCTAATACAATTGTAAGAACAATTACAATCGACAGACTTAACCCAGGCGTATGGACTTTAGGTAACGGAGATAATAATATTACACTTGTAAACAATGCAAATACCGGGACAGTACTTACTAATAGTGGTTTGCGTTTTATATCTGCAGGCGGAGAAAAATTCTATGTCAACTACAGAGGTAAATCGGGTTCTCAAGCTGCATCCTTAACAGCTAAAGGTAGACAAGCAATGGGTACAAACTTTAAATGGGGCGGTGTTCCTAATAAAGGAACTCACTCGTCAAAGTCTAACACCCTTGGTATTATGGCTACCGAAGATAATACAACGGTGGTTTTATCTGGTTATGACCCGGGTTGCGAATTTAGAGTTGGTAATAACAGAGCCGGAATTACCACTAACTCCCATACTATAACATTAGATGCCAATGAATCTTTTGTATACGAAACCTATATTGGCAATACTCATACACAAGCTCATGAAGATGGGTGGATCGGTGCTTCAATTGTATCTACTAAAGATATCGTTATAAGTAACGGTTCTATCAACTTTGGTAGTGAAGACGGCCAAAGTCATAGAGATGCAGGTATTGACCAACCTGTACCAATTAATAAACTTGGTAAGGAATATGTATTTATAAGAGGAAATGGAAATAGCAACGGTTTAACAGAATTTCCTTTGGTAATTGCTACCGCAGACAATACACAAATATATGTAAATGGCAGTACCACAGCCATTGCTACCATTGACAACGGTGAGTTTTTTAAAATACCTAGTAGCTACTACTCTTCAAACACTGTTGGCGCTAACATGTTAATACAAACATCTAAAGATGTGTACGCGTATCAATCTATGGCCGGATCAAGTAATTTATATACTCAAGGTCTAAACTTTGTTGCACCGGTAAACTGTTTATTACCAGATGTAATGGACAACATACCAGATATTAGAAACATAGCTGGCACGACGGTAACTGGTGGATTAACCATTATTGCTTCTGTAAATACCGCAGATGCCAATGTTAAGGTTTTTGAAGACGGAGTTGAAATTTCTAAACCTGCTTCTGATCCTGTTGCGGGTTCTAGCGATTGGAAAACTTTTTACATTCCAAATTTAGATGGTGATATTAGTGTAACTTCAACCGGACCAATGGCTATTGGTTTTTTCGGTTATAATGGTGCACAAGGTGTAGCTGGTTATTTCTCTGGATTTGATACCGTACCAGAAGTAAGGCTCGAAATAAACGGTGGTACCGTTGGAGAATGTTTTTCAGGCTCAAGTATTTTTGAAGCTTCTGATGATAATTTTGATGCATACCAGTGGTTTTTTGATGGTGTTTTAATTCCAGGTGCAAACTCATTTGATTATGCAGCAACAATTGCCGGCGACTACTATGTAAGAGGTACAAAAGGACCATGTACATACGATTCACAAACCATTAAAATATTCTATTGCGAACCAGATGTTCAAATTAAAAAAACGGTTGACAAACCTGAAATAACTGAAGGTGAAACTGCCACTTTTACCATCAGAGCAGAGAATTTATACTTCAACGATATAACCAATTTACAGGTTACGGATAACATTCCTGAAGGACTTACATTAGTACAAGCAACAACAATAACAGGAACATTTAATGGAAGCATTTGGAATATTGGAACATTAGCTCCTGGTGAAGTAGCATTTTTAACCCTAGAAGTAACTGCTGATGAAATTGACATCTTGCCTTTACTCAACCTTGTCAATACAGTTACCAATACTCAAGACCAAACTGATGCCAATATTACAAGAGATGAACCCTCTGCCCGAATTGTAGTACATAACGATTTTGACAATGACGGTGTTGTAGACAGCGTTGATTTAGATGATGATAATGATGGTATATATGATGCTATTGAGCAAATGTGTATCATATCTAGCGATGTTAATTTCACCTCACCATCAAGCACTGTACAAGGTGGTACTGCGATAACTGAGATTTTCTCTAATTACGCAGGTTTTTGGAGAAGTTCTACAAGCTCAATAAATCCGGTATTACCAACCTTATCACATGAATTGTTGGCATTTACCACTGGTGGAA
>NZ_JBDVOT010000091.1:0-1796 GCF_039968975.1 Maribacter sp.
CCAAATCGGGAGAAGTATTAAATCATCAGTATGCTGATTTATCTAAGATCAAAACCTGTGAAATTGCCAATATTGGTACCTCTTATGCTAGAAAAGAGAAAGTAACAGAGCGTTTACTTTTAAAATTTTTCTCAAAAAAAGCAAATGAACCGGATATTGTTTTTGAATTCTATGACGTAGAAGTGAACTACCAATTAAGTGGTGAATTCCAGTCTATAGAAAAATGGAACAAGACCATTAAAAACTTGCTGATGAACAATTAAGTTCAGTCTTCACGGTTCTCTTTAATTTTAAAAGCGGATAGATAATCTCATTAAGGTTAGCTATTCGCTTTTGTTTTTAAAAAGATTACCAAGTACTTTAGTTCTTTGGATAGCTATAAAGAAAAAATTATGAAGTTGTTCGATATTGAGGTAGACCATACAAAAAACCTACTTCCGCATGACGGAACGGTGCATTATTTTGGAAAAATCTTAAATGAAGAAGAAGCTATACATTATTTAGATGCATTGTTAAACAACATTGTCTGGAAAAACGATGAAGCCATCATCTTTGGAAAGAAAATTATAACCAAACGAAAAGTGGCGTGGTACGGTGAAAAACCGTTTCAATACACCTATTCTAAAACGACTAAACTGGCATTACCGTGGACGACCGAATTACTTGAATTAAAATCTAAAGTAGAGCAAGAAAGTGGTGAAACGTTCAATTCTTGCCTGTTAAACTTATATCATGATGGTAGCGAGGGTATGGCATGGCATAGTGACGGAGAAAAAGACCTAAAAAAGAATGGTGCCATTGCTTCCGTTAGTTTTGGTGCGGAACGAAAATTTGCTTTTAAACATAAAGAAACCAAAGAGAAAGTAGAATTAGTTTTAGAAAAAGGTAGTTTGTTGATTATGAAAGATGAAACACAGACGCATTGGTTACATCGCCTGCCGCCAACTACCAAAAGTAAACTACCTAGAGTGAATTTGACTTTTAGAACTATTGTAGAGAAATAATTTTACTAAAAACTTCTCTTTACCAATTTTGCCACTCTGTAGTTCACATCCCCTTTTTTACTTTAATTTTGCAGCATGGTCAGAAATGTACAATTGCGATTATCATTAAAGGAAGAAGGTACGCCTAACGGATTAGAAATACGTGCGGCAAAGTATCTGGGACTTGAAGATGGCACTTTCAAAATTAAGGTGCTGCGTAAGTCAATAGATGCGCGTAAGCCTAAAATTTTCTTTAACTACAAACTGGCAATCTACATTAATGAACCTGCTCCTAATGATACATTAAATTTCAAATACAAAGATGTATCGAACGCTAAACCCATACACATTATAGGCTTTGGACCTGCTGGTATGTGGGCTGCACTGCGTTGTCTAGAAATGGGCTACAAACCTATTGTGCTCGAACGTGGTAATAACGTAAAAGATAGAAGGCGAGATTTAAAAGCTATTAATCAAGACCATCAGGTAAACCCTGAAAGTAATTACTGTTTTGGTGAAGGTGGTGCAGGCACGTATTCTGACGGAAAATTATACACTCGAAGTCTTAAACGCGGCGATGTACGTCGAATCTTTGAAAGCTTAGTATTTCATGGTGCAACAGACCAAATTTTGGTAGATGCCCACCCACATATTGGGACCAATAAACTCCCTAAAATTGTACAGAATATTCGTGAGGTTATTCAAGAACATGGTGGTGAAATTCACTTTAATACCAAAGTGACCGATTTCGTAATTAAAGATAATACGCTTAAAGCAATTGTTTTAAACGAAACCGATGAAATGGCTGTGGAA
>NZ_JBDVOT010000092.1:0-1759 GCF_039968975.1 Maribacter sp.
GTATTCATGAATTAATGGATTTTTGTCCATTTTCATTAGGGTAGAAATTGCATCTAATTTAAAGGAGCTACTATTTATTTTATCTGATAATTCTAACGCCTTTTTAGCATATGTAGCAGCCTTAATAGTATCGTTTCTATCTAAATAATACTCGGCTAAGTGGGTGTTACTTGCATGTAGACCAATGAAATCATTATTTTCTTCACGCAATACTAAGGCATCTTTCAAATTTTGTAGCGCTTCGGGTAAATTCAATTTAGATTGTACATGTCCCAAATTATCAACTACTAACGTATATTCATAAGGTTTGAGTTGCGATTTCTTTGTAGTTAAAAATGTGTATATCTCAAACGCCTTATTATAATTTAATTCATCTTTGTAGATATTGGCCTTATTATTAAGAATGACAACACTGTCCTTTAATTTATTGGCTATTTCTAGAGCTTTATCAAAAGTTTTTATAGCTTCAGTAAGGTTTTTTGACGTTCGGTAAATTCGCCCCAGTTGATTGTATAGACCAACTCTAGAGTTAATTAAAGTGTCTTTTGCAGCCATTGCTTCAATTAAGTTAAGAGCTTCTACAACATGGTTTTCACTACTAAAATTATTTCCAATTTTAAATTCAGCTATAGATAAAAGTCTTAGGTCATAAATAGCATTTAGAGTATCATTTATTTCTAAGTCTATTTCTTTTTTTTTGGTGTAGTAGTGAATGGCAGAAGGTAGGTCTTGAGGCTCTGCGGGTTCTATTATTGCTTTTCTATATATAAATGAACTATCGGTAGGTGTTTGTGCATTTAATTTTGATGAAGAGCAAAAGATAAAAATAGCACAGGTTAAAAGACTTAGAAGAACTGAAAATTTATGGTATTTCATTCCTCTAATGTATAAACATTTTATGTATTTGTTTTTTCATTTGATTTTTGACATAATATAACCGTATACAAATGTTATAAGAAAAATTGTATTTGCCTTATAGCTAATTGTTTAGTTCATTATGTTGTGGTTTTGTAATTATTTCAAAGAGGTATTACATAAATGCCAAAACAAAAAGAGCACCAAACTTCAGCGTTATGCTAAAGTTTAAATGCCCTTTTCCAACTAACAACTTAAATATGCACTTTTAAAAGATGTCAATAATTAGAGGAAGTCCAACTAATGACACTTTATATCTTCTATGCTCTCAGTTTTTTGATTTTGGCTAATGTATCTTTTACCAAAGCTTCTAAACCTGCATAATCTTTATTTTCTAAAATATCTTTACTTATCAATTTTGATCCCATACCAACACAAGTAACTCCTGCATCGAACCAACCTTTTAGGTTGTCCTCATCTGTACTAACCCCACCTGTTGGCATAATACTTGTCCATGGCTGAGGTCCTTTAATTCCTTTAACGAAACCAGGTCCGTAAAGAGAACCAGGGAATAACTTAACAATCTCACAACCCATTTCTTCAGCCTTGTTGATTTCGGTTAATGAACCACAACCAGGAGACCATAAAACTTTTCTACGGTTACAAACAATTGCAATGTCTTCTCTTAAAGATGGTGTTACAATGAAATTTGCACCAAGAGACATGTAGTATGAAGCTGCACCAGCATCTGTAATTGATCCTACGCCCATAATCATACCAGGTAGGTTTTTTATTGCGTATTTGTTCAATTCAGAAAATACTTCGAAAGCGAAATCGCCACGAGCGGTAAATTCCATTAAACGTGCACCACCATCATAACAAGCCTGTAAAATCTTTTTACCTA
>NZ_JBDVOT010000093.1:0-2336 GCF_039968975.1 Maribacter sp.
AAGCTACTTATCCCCTACCGGCATCAATAGCCAACTTTACAGAGCCATGTTTTTTCAACAAAGCCTCAGCTGCTGCATATTCTATGTCGAGCCCCTCCATGATATAACGTGTACCACGATCAACCAACTTGTCGTTGCTCAATTGCATATTCACCATTTTATTCCCCTTAACCCTACCTATTTTTATCATTAAAGCAGTTGATATCATATTAAGAACGAGTTTCTGCGAAGTACCACTTTTCATTCTAGTACTACCGGTAAGAAATTCCGGACCAACATTGATTTCAATAGGAATAGCCGCAATTCTAGCAATGGGCGCTCCTGGGTTATTAGTAATCGCTGCAGTTAAAATTCCGTTTTGTTTAGCATCTTCTAAACCACCAATTACATATGGTGTGCTACCGGATGCCGCAATACCTACAACAACATCGTTAACATTAATATCATGTTCTTTTAAATCTAACCATGCTTGCTTAGTAGCATCTTCCGCATTTTCAACGGCTTTTCTAATAGCAGTATCTCCACCAGCAATTAAACCCACAACACGTTCATGAGGCATACCAAAGGTTGGCGGTATTTCAGAAGCATCCAAAATCCCTAATCTACCACTAGTACCGGCTCCAATGTAAAAAAGCCTTCCTCCTTTATTAAATCTTTCGGTCAAAGCATCTACAAGTTTAGTAACCTGTGGAATTGTTTTTTCTACGGCATCAGCTATTTTCTTATCCTCCTCATTCATTTTTTGAAGAATAGTAGTCGTATCCATCAATTCTAAATTGTCATGATTCGACGGAGTTTCGGTAATTTTTTTGTAATCCATATAATTATAAAATTTTTATATCGTGATTTTTGAAAGCCTTTAACAACATATCATCAGGCTTTAACTCGGTAATCATTGTATTGATAGAATTAATATCACAAGTCTTATAACGATGTTGAGAGTTTAGTTTTTCAGAAATAGATAAAAGCACAGTTTTCTTTGATGCTTTTATTACCGCTTTTTTTATCTGAACAATATCCCAATCAAACTCCGTTAAACCATATGTTGCATCAACATATCCAGTACCTATAAAACTATAATCAAATCGTATTTCAGAAATATGATGAATGGCATTTGCACCAATAGCAATCTGGGCTTCCTTAGAAATTTGCCCTCCTATAGAAATTACATTGATATTGGCTTTATGAGAAAGTTCCATAGCAACCGGAAGACTAATGGTAAAACAAGTAAGATTTAAATTCTCAGGTATTATTCTAGCAAGTTCCATGCAGGTAGTACCACCATCTAAAAAAATAACGGCACCATCTCGTAACATGTCAATTGCTTTAGCAGCAATTGCAGCCTTATCGGCTAACTTATAGATATTGGTGTTTCTGGCACTGTTAGTCATATACCCCATAGAGATTGCACCACCATGTACCTTACGCAGTTTTTTTTCTGCGTCTAGCTCTTTTACATCTCTTCTGATAGTATCAATAGAAACATCTAAAGCCTCCGCTATATCTGTTATAAGTATTCTATTATGCAGATCAACCTCGCTTAAAATAGTCTGCTGCCGTTCTTCTTTTAGCATTTAAAAAGCTCTTTTTTCACTTATGAATCATACAAAGATAGGGATTTTTAACACATGCCGTTTTATGACGTTAATATAATGTAAACAGAATTTAAAGATTAATTAACAGCAAAATACAGCATAATTTATGGCATAAAACTGCAAATATTCAAAATAACGCATATATTTGCATGGATTTAAAAATTCAAAACCTTACCACTACCTCATGAAAAATACCGTAAACGATTCCAAATTTGACATTAGCCACAAACCCATTGGTCAGTTTGAAGAAACAAGATTCGAAAAAATACACAATGTAATTTTCGAAGATTCCAATGAAGCTTCAATAGTAGTTGCTCATGAAATTGCCGCTTTAATAAAGAAAAGACAAGGACAAAAAAGAAATTGTGTTTTAGGCTTAGCTACCGGGTCTTCCCCTATTAGGGTTTATGAAGAATTAGTTCGCATGCACAAAGAAGAAGGATTAAGTTTTAAAAACGTAGTCACCTTCAACTTAGATGAATATCTACCAATGGAACCTAATAACATACAAAGTTATTTCTATTTCATGCACGAACATCTTTTTAACCATGTAGATATACCAGAGAAAAATATTCACATTCCAGATGGCACGGTTAGCAATAAAGAAACTATAGCGTATTGCCTAAGTTATGATCGTAAAATAAAAGAATATGGCGGTTTAGATTTTCAACTATTAGGAATTGGTAGAACAGGGCATGTGGGCTTTAACGAACCTGGCTCACATTTTAATTCGGGAACACG
>NZ_JBDVOT010000094.1:0-9235 GCF_039968975.1 Maribacter sp.
AAAAATAAACGCCACCACAATTAGCATATGTGTTGTGGGTACTACAAAAGAAACAATAGCAAGCAAAACACTTACTATGATAACGAATACAGCCAAAAGCTTATACTCTGCACTTAAGAAAGCCAAGGCACCTTCATAAATGTAATCTGATATTTCTTTCATTTTTCCATCTCCGGCATGTTGTTTCATTACCCAAGATCTTTTAACGCCCATGTAAATTAGGCCTAATACTGCCATAAGAATTGGCATGTAAATCATCATTGACTCCATTTAATCTATTGTTAGTTGTTAGATCAACTAATGTAGTAAATTAGAATAGAATAAAAAAAAGCCACTTTCTCTAAGAAAAAGTGGCTTAAATGATCTAAAATATTATTTATATCACAAAAGTACGTTTCGCTTTGTGCTCACTATTATCATATCTTTCAACACATTCATGATAAATCTCTATCGCTTTCGCAGCATCGCTCCATCCGCCTGTATCTACTTTTTTCTCTTCTAAATCTTTATAAACTTGAAAGAAATGTTCTATTTCTTTTAATCTATGCGGATTTAAATCGCTTATATCATTGTTATTGCTCCAAATAGGATCAGATACAGGTACACAGATAATTTTTTCATCTGGTCCTTTTTCATCTGTCATGTGGAAAACTCCAATTGGTTTAACCTCCATTACCGTCATTGGGTATGTAGGCTCTGTACCCATTACCAATACGTCTAATGGATCCTTATCCAATGCTAGAGTTTCAGGAATGAATCCGTAATCACCTGGATACATCATTGAAGAAAATAACATACGATCAAAACGAATTTTATGTAAATCGAAGTCGTATTCGTATTTGTTTCTGCTTCCTTTCGGAATTTCTATTAAAACATCAAAGGTCAATCCTTTTGCTGCTGCCATATTAAAAGTTGTTTAAATTCTAGTTTGTAATGAAACGTTACTTATTAGTTATAATTGTAAAAATTAATCGAATTAAAAGACAAATCCAAAAGTTCCTGTAACTCCGAACTTTCTTGCATCTGGATTATCCAGATAATTTCCCCTAAAATTAAAATCTAATCTAAATACCTTGAATATATTTCCTATACCAAAAGAGTATTCATAATAAATTTGATCCGACGGTGCACTTAATGGTGTATTCATAGTTGCAGGTGCACTTAATGCAATATTTTCATCAGATAAATCTCCCCAAACCCCACGTATAGCCACTATTTCCCTTAAATTATATTTTCTTAAAAAAGGGATTCTAGAGAAAAATCTTCCATTAAAATTATGTTGCAAATGTACGGCCGCATAGGTGTCTGTCACAAATTCATAGAAGTCTAAATTTGGAAATGTACCATAATTGGAGAAAAAGGTTTGGTTACCAGGAACAACACTTAAGAGCCCTAAAGGTACCTCCCCAAATGTTTTACCTAATTCTACTGTACTTAATAATCTTCCAAAACCACCTAATTGCCATGGTTGACTGTATGAGAATTGAAGCTTGCTATAATCAAAATCACTATTCATTACTCCCTTCGTTCCCTTTGTATAATTCAACAATAAGGTACTATAGGTATCATTGACATCTCTACGCTCTACACCAAAACCAATTGTTTTCTTACCCGGGGTATACAACACAAGCGCATTAAAATCAAACTGGCGTATTTCTGAAGAAACTCCTGTTGGAGATTCCGGGTCCACATAGTCTAAACTAAAATCATTAGGTAAAGCAGAACTCAAAGTTCTAAAGGTACCACCCACTGATAATTTTAAATTTGTAAGTGGTTCTATTTCAAAGTTTAGCGCACTTAAATTAATATTTGTAAGCCTATTATTTGCTCCAACGGTCAATAAAGATGAAGACGCTATACTTCGCCCTAAAACATCATTTGTAGCAGTTAAACTAACGCCAAGCTGTTCTATATCTCTACGATTACCACCCGATACTATTAGCCTGCTGTTTTTATCTAAAAGCATTTTACCAGCCAAACCATGTTTAAATTTATGGTCCTTGAACCCGTATGCCGTGTAACCCTCAATACGCCAAAGATCATTTTGACCATAATATGTTCTTGCCCCAAGCCTTACTCTTGCTCCTTCAGCGCTGTTATAACCAAAGAAATCATACACCGAACCTAAGTCTAAATTCCATTTATCCACTTCTACATAACCAGAGCCTAATATGCTGATGAAATTATAATAGTTTTTAAATTTAGGCACTGTTTTAAGAGTATCAAGCAAGCTATAAATTCCTTGCTCATCTTTGTTCAAGCTTTCCAATCTATTCTTTTCCCAAAAGGCATCATCTTTTATAATTTGGGTGACATCTAAGGGATTTCTATCTTTTTTATAAACCTCTTTAGGCCTAACTTTATCGAACTCATAATTATCATATACAGACGTTCGCTTTCCATAGAGTCCGCGTGATTCTTCCTTTTTATTAAAACTGAAATCACTTAACATATAATCACGCTTCAAAAGAAAGACAGAATCGTTCATTACCTCAAAATCTTGCTCAATATATATGTCTTTTACCCAGTTAATATTGGCACTCTTGGTAACTTGTAAATTTATATTTTTAACCGCCCAAGTAGAATCATTCACCCAAAAATCTCCTTTAAAGGTCAGTTCATTTTTACGACGGGGGTAATAAACAATATTATAACACCACTTATTATCTATAAACGCACTATCCCTAAGCGCATAGTTATACACATCTACACCCGTTTTTGATAGCGGACTAGTGAAACTTTTATCGAAGAATTTTAAGTAATTGTTATAGACATCATACTCTTGATATAAGTCTTGAACAAATGCTATAATAGCCTGATTGTTCTCAAATCCTGAATTCTTGTTCCCTAAAACTTCCTCTTTTTCTTCTTTTAGCTTATTGTCCCCATAAATTTTAGAAAAAGTCTCGTTCAAGAAGATGGGCAAGTAGGTTTTACCTGTAATACGGGAAGTATCCAAGTCTTGAAAAACAAATTCCAATCCCTTAAATACTTTACTTTTTATTAGTGAGCTATCTATAGTATTTAAATCGAACTCCACCTTTTCATACTTATCAAAAGCATATTGATTAAACTGACGAACACCGTTCTGACGTTTCTTTGCCCAAATTTTTCGAAGAATATCTACAGCAGGGTTATTCTTTTTAGATTGTTTGCCTGCAATTAAAACCACCTCGTTTAACTGCTCTGCAGCTTCAACCATGGTTATTTTTAAATCATAAATGACTTTAGCGTCTAATTGTAGCTCGTAATCTGTATAGCCAATAAATGAAACGACAACAGTGGCATATTCATTTTCAGACTCTAAATAAAACCTACCATCATCATTTGTAATGGTACCTTCTGTAGAATTTTTAAAGAATACATTCGCAAAAGAAACAGGTTCGCCTTGGTCATCAATGACAATACCGCCTATTTTGGTCTGAGCCTGAGCTATGAAGAAAAATAGACTAAAGAATGTGAATAGTATCCCTTTCATTAAAAATTGTCGTTCAATAAAAATTCTTTTCGTAAATAACATACCAATAAAAAAAGCTTCTCCAGACTTGGTCGGAGAAGCTAAGGTACTTTACAAAAGTAAACTTTTATTTGTATAAAACTTTTTTAACAGCCTTTACCACATCTTTATGGTTTGGCAACCACTCTTCTAATAATACAGGAGAGTATGGCGCCGGTGTATCAGCAGTGTTAATCTTAACAACAGGAGCATCTAAATAATCAAATGCATGTGCTTGTATATGATATGTAATTTCAGTTGCTACGTTACCAAATGGCCAAGCTTCTTCTAAAACTACCAAACGATTTGTCTTCTTAACAGATTTCAAAATAGCTTCGTAATCCAAAGGCTTTACCGTACGTAAATCGATAATCTCACAGCTAATGCCTTCTTTTTCCAATTCATCGGCAGCTTTATCCGCTTCTTTTATAATCTTACCAAAAGAAACAATTGTAACATCTTTACCTTCTCTACGAATATCCGCAACACCCAATGGAATAGTGTAGTCACCTTCTGGCACTTCACCTTTATCACCATACATTTGCTCAGACTCCATAAATATTACAGGATCATTATCACGTATTGCCGCTTTTAATAATCCTTTTGCATCTGCCGGATTAGATGGTACAACAACTTTCAAACCTGGGCAGTTAGCGTACCAGCTCTCAAAAGCCTGAGAGTGTGTTGCCGCTAATTGACCTGCTGATGCCGTAGGACCCCTAAATACAATAGGACAAGGAAATTGCCCACCGGACATTTGTCTGATCTTAGCTGCATTGTTTATTATTTGATCTATACCTACCAACGCAAAGTTGAAGGTCATGAACTCTATAATAGGTCTATTACCGGTCATCGTTGAACCAACACCTATTCCTGCAAAACCAAGTTCTGATATTGGGGTGTCAATAACCCTCTTAGGACCAAACTCGTCCAACATCCCTTTAGAAGCTTTATATGCGCCATTGTACTCAGCTACTTCCTCACCCATCAAATAGATAGATTCATCCTTCCTCATTTCTTCGGACATGGCCTCGGCTATTGCTTGCCTAAATTGTAGTGTTTTCATGTATGGTAAATGTTATTCTTTGTTATATGCTAGAAAGCAAGCAAAAATATGAAATATAATGTCAAAAAATAGAATGCCTTATTTAAAAAAAGTTATAAAATTTACTATGCATGCATAGTAAATTCGGATTTTATTAGCTATCTTCGTCAGCATTGATATAAAGTTTTTTAAACATGAAGATATTAGTTTGCATAAGTAATGTACCAGACACTACGTCTAAAATAAATTTCACAGATGGCGACACCAAATTTGACACCAATGGTGTACAGTTTGTAATTAACCCGAACGATGAATTCGGATTAACAAGAGCTATGTGGTTTAAAGAAAAACAAGGCGCTACAGTGCATATTGCTACTGTTGGCGGACCAACTGTTGAACCTACCATGCGTAAGGCACTTGCCATTGGCGCAGATGAAGCTTTTAGAATTAACACAGAACCTACAGACGGTTTTTCTGTTGCCCAACAACTGGCAGAAGTCGTTAAAAATGGTGGTTACGACCTAGTTATTGGCGGCAGAGAATCTATTGATTATAATGGCGGAATGGTACCAGGAATCTTAGCTTCTTTGACAAATATGAACTTCATCAATTCTTGCATTAATCTTGAAATTGACGGAAACAACGTTACCGCAGTAAGAGAAATTGACGGCGGAAAAGAAAAACTGACCAGTTCACTACCATTAGTAGTTGGTGGTCAAAAAGGTCTTGTTGAAGAAAGTGACCTTCGTATTCCCAACATGCGTGGTATTATGATGGCTAGAAAAAAGGCATTAACCGTTGTTGAACCTGTAGATGCCATAAAAGCTACCGAAGACAAAAAATTCGACAAACCAGCTCCAAAAGGTCAAGTTAAACTTGCCGATAGTGTAGATCAATTGGTTGATCTATTACATAATGAAGCCAAAGTCATTTAATAACCTATATAAATAGGTAATCATTAAAAACAAAAAAGATGTCAGTTTTAGTATATACAGAATCAGAACAAGGAAAATTTAAAAAGAATGCGTTCGAGGTTGCCTCTTATGCTTCTGCAGTTGCCAAAATGATGGGCACAACTGTTACTGCTATTGCTTTCAATAGCACTGAAAACGAATCTCTAGGTGATTATGGCGTTTCAAAAGTCATAAACGTAAAAGATGATACTCTAGCTACTTTTAATGCTGGATTGTACGCTTCTTCTATTGCTGAAGCCGTAAAGAGTACAGATGCAAAAGTGGTTATTTTAAGCTCTAGCACAGACACTAAGTATTTGGCGCCATTGTTATCGGCAAAATTATCTGCAGGTTACGCACCTAACGTAGTCAAAGCTCCAGATAGCACGTCACCATTTACTGTAAAAAGAACCGCATTTAGTAATAAAGGTTTTGCTCACACCCAAATAGATACGGATATTAAAATAGTAGGTGTATCCAATAATGCTTTTGGTGCCCACGAAAACAAAATAGCTATTTCTGTTGAAGAAATAAGCGCAGCTGCTGATGCAGCGACAAACGACACTAAATCTGTTGAAATAGATAAAGTTGTTGGTAAAGCTACTATTGCTGATGCCGATATCGTAGTTTCTGCAGGAAGAGGAATGAAAGGACCAGAGAACTGGGGAATGATCGAAGAATTAGCAGATGTTTTAGGCGCTGCAACCGCTTGTTCCAAACCGGTATCTGACCTTGGATGGAGACCGCACGGTGAACACGTAGGGCAAACAGGAAAACCTGTAGCAAGTAACCTTTACATAGCTATTGGTATCTCTGGAGCAATTCAGCATTTAGCAGGCGTAAGCGCTTCTAAAACGAAAGTTGTCATTAATAATGACCCTGAAGCACCTTTCTTTAAAGCAGCTGATTACGGAATTGTTGGAGACGCCTTTGAAGTAGTTCCTCAATTGATTGAAAA
The DNA here is from genome assembly GCF_039968975.1 of Maribacter sp. Lineage (GTDB taxonomy): Bacteria > Bacteroidota > Bacteroidia > Flavobacteriales > Flavobacteriaceae > Maribacter. The sequence continues at coordinate 6,453 of NZ_JBDVOT010000094.1, forward strand.
ATTAAAGGATTTTAAAGCACAAAACGGTTAAATTTTTGTTATTTTGTGCCCCTTAAAGGGCTGTTCGGATAGTTGGAGCCCCAAGTATTCGAACAGCCTTTTTTAGTTAAAAACCTATGAGTCTAGTACGATTAAAAATAAAAGGTATCTCTTACAGTCAAACTCAGAATGGTGCATACGCACTTATTTTGAACGAGGTTGAAGGTGATAGAAAGTTACCTATTGTTATTGGCGCTTTTGAAGCTCAATCTATTGCTATTGCTTTAGAAAAAGAGATCAAACCCCCAAGACCACTTACACACGACCTTTTCAAAAATTTCTCTGACAGGTTTGATATTGTTATCAAACAGGTGATTATTCATAAATTGGTAGATGGTGTATTTTACTCTAGCATCATTTGCGAAAGAGATGGTATCGAAGAAATCATAGATGCAAGAACCAGTGATGCCATTGCCTTGGCATTACGTTTCAACGCTCCTATTTTTACATATAAAACTATACTGGACAAAGCTGGTATTTTCTTGAAATTCTCTTCTAAAGAGAAGGATCAAAAAGATAACGACGACAGCATCATGGTCGATGAAATTTTGCAAGAAGGGGAAACTATAGAAATAGAATCTGGCGCTAGCGATGGCTACACGGAGCTTACTATAGATGAATTGGAAGCAGAATTAAAAAAGGCAGTCACCAACGAAGACTACGAAAAAGCGGCAAAATTGAGAGATGAAATCTCTAAACGCAACTAAATATTAAATTACAGTTTATGAAAAAGGGCAAATGGTTGCTATTTTTTGCACTAATTCTCACTTCAATTACTTTTGCTCAAGACGTAGATGTAAACATTCCTTTAGAAAATACCACTGATACTACTTTGGCAGAAGATGTAGCTACTGCTGGCTCTATGGGTATGGAAACCAGTGAGGGTTTTTCTATCAATAGCCTTGGCAGAGGTATTCTTGGCATGGCAGTCTTGTTATTTTTAGCATTTCTATTTAGTTCCAACAGAAAAGCCATTAATTGGAAAACAGTTGGTATAGGTCTAGCATTACAATTAGTAATCGCTATAGGTGTTCTTAAAATCCCTTTTGTACAATTGGTTTTTGAGCAAATAGGAAAAATATTTGTCAGCATTTTAGAGTTCACCCGCGCAGGTAGTAAATTCCTTTTTGAAGGTTTGGTAGTAGACACTGGTACTTTTGGATATATTTTTGCCTTTCAAGTACTACCAACAATTATATTTTTCTCCGCTTTAACCTCTTTGTTATTTTACTTAGGATTAATTCAGAAAGTGGTAAAATGGCTTGCTTGGGCACTTTCGAAAACATTGGGTATTTCAGGACCTGAAAGCCTTTCTGTTGCAGGAAATATATTTCTTGGACAAACAGAAGCTCCCCTTTTAATTAAAGCATACTTGGAAAAAATGACCAAATCAGAAATTCTATTGGTCATGATCGGAGGTATGGCAACGGTTGCCGGTGCTGTATTGGCCGCCTACATAGGTTTCTTAGGAGGTGAAGATGAATTGCTGCAATTAGTTTTCGCCAAACATCTATTAGCAGCATCTGTTATGGCTGCCCCAGGAGCTATTGTTATTTCCAAAATACTATACCCACAAACCGAAGAAGTAAATAGCGACGTTCATGTGTCTTCCGAAAAGATTGGCGCCAATGTGCTAGACGCTATTGCAAACGGAACTACAGAAGGTCTTAAACTTGCAGTTAACGTTGGGGCAATGTTGTTAGTTTTCGTTGCTATCATAGCCATGGTAAACGGAATTTTAGAGTGGACAGGAGATGTAACACACCTAAATAGCTGGATAGCCGACAACACTTCTTATTCTAAATTCTCTCTTGAAGCAATTTTAGGAACCGTATTCGCTCCTTTAATGTGGTTAATTGGCGTAGCCAATGAAGACATTATGCTTATGGGGCAATTACTTGGCATTAAATTGGTAGCGAGTGAATTTGTAGGATATATTCAATTGGCAGAACTTAAAGACCTAAGTACCTTACCGCATTTAAAGTTTAACAAATCGGTTATTATGGCTACTTACATGTTATGTGGCTTTGCAAACTTTGCTTCTATAGGCATTCAAATTGGTGGTATTGGCTCCCTTGCTCCAGGGCAAAGAAAGACGTTATCTGAATTTGGCATGAAGGCAGTTTTAGGCGGTTCATTAGCTTCATTACTTTCAGCTACTATTGCAGGTATGATTTTAGGATAAAAAGCCCCCTAGCCCCCAAAAAGGGAACACCTATTATTTCGTTGATAATTATTGATAACTGAAAAGTTATTCCTCTGTTTTAAATATCATCTTTCTTTATTTTTGAAACAATAAAAATTATTATTCCGCAAAAGTTCTATGAAAAGGACCTAAGGAGCTCTATTCTTATGAAACAATACCACGACTTACTTAATCACGTATTAGCTGAAGGAAACCAAAAAGGTGACCGCACAGGAACCGGAACTAAAAGTGTTTTTGGTTATCAAATGCGTTTTGACCTCAGCGAAGGCTTTCCTATGGTGACCACCAAAAAATTACATTTAAAATCTATAGTATATGAACTACTATGGTTTTTAAAAGGTGATACAAATATTAACTATTTACAGGAAAATGGTGTTCGTATTTGGAACGAATGGGCAGATGAAAACGGAAATCTTGGTCCGGTTTACGGTCATCAATGGCGCAATTGGAACGATGATGAAATTGACCAAATTAAAGAAGTGATTCATTCTCTAAAAACGAATCCTAATAGTAGAAGAATGTTAGTTTCCGCTTGGAA
>NZ_JBDVOT010000095.1:0-7789 GCF_039968975.1 Maribacter sp.
GTATATTGAATTTTTCACAATATTTTTTAAATGCATCTTTGCTACAACAAGCCTCAATAGCTTCTTCATTAGCGTAAGTAGGCATATTTAGTTTTGCGCAAATTTCACCATAAGGTTTCACAAGAATATCAGCTACACCAACTAAGACGGCATCAACTTTTAAGTCTTTTGCTAGTTGTACAATTTTGTCAACCTCAAAACCATCTATATCATAGGTTTCTGATGCGTTCTTTTTTGCAGGTGCATTTGGGTTGGGATCAATAACAATAGTATATATACCCATTGATATTGCTATGTCAACTAAAATTGCTGTTTCAGGATTTCCTCCTAATATTATAAGTTTTTTCATAAGTAAAACCTTATTTGTTTTTTATAAAATCGTAGAATTAATGAGGTGTTCTAATTTCTAAAAATCAATTATTTTGAAATTTAAACTCACTATCAAATCCTAATTGAACGAGTAGATTACTAACTTGTTTAAAATCTGTATTGATTTTCACAATCTTTTTCTGGTCAACACCAATTAAACTTAATTCTTTTTTGATGTCTTTGTGGTAACTTGGGTTTATTGTTGCAATAATTAAATAATCATAATCTGAGTCTCCTACAGAACTAATTGGTTTAACATTATTATTACCAATTTTTAATTCATGATAATCGACATCTATCCAATTTACAACTTGAAAATATTTGTTTTTAATATTGGTAGAAAGAATATGTTGGCCAAAAGAACCTGAACTATATACCACGACCCTAGAATTTTGTTCAATATTTAAAAACGGATTAAACACTTCAGACCCGTCTTCATCATAAATTAAACCACCAGATCTTACTAGAATCTGAGAATAAAGGTAATAGGTAATTTGTTCTTTTATATTCTTTTCATCGAGTGACGTTTTAAGTTTCGACTGTAAATAATTCATAAGTAACCCTAATCTATAATATTCAATTTTAGGATTTTCTACAGATTTTACAATGGAGTCATGTCGTTGTCTGTAATAATAAAGAGGAGCACTGCTAATGACCAGTTTTTTTGAAATGGTTAAGTATGAGAATGTTATTGCTGCATCTTCTCCCATGACAACGTCATTTGGTACATTGAACAGAATTTGATCTAATAATTCTTTTTTAAATAGTTTGTTCCAAACATATGTAGAAACACCATGTTCACAAAATTCACCATTGTAAATTGCGTTAGGTAGTATATTAGACTTTAATTCTTCCTCATTATATATACCTACATTTTTAGGCTTTATTGTTTCTATCTTTCCATTAAACTCTCTGAAATGACCAGTAACGACAAGATCTGCTTTATTTGCATCAGCAAGTTTAAACATGATATCTAAATAGAATTTATCTACCCAATCATCACCATCTACAAATGTTACATATGTACCTTGGGCACTTTTTAAGCCTTCTTTTCTTGCACTTACTAGTCCTCCGTTTTCTTTATGAATAACCTTTATTCTAGAATCTTTACTAGCATAGTCATCACAAATTTTAGGGCAATTATCTGGACTTCCATCATCAACTAAAATTAATTCAAAATTAATAAAAGATTGATTTAAAAGGCTGTCAACGCATTGTGGTAAATACTTTTCAATTCTGTAAATCGGAACAATTACGCTAACTTCAACAGTATTCATATGTTTATATTTTATTTAATTCGAGATAGTACAAACCACCTCCGTAAATATCATTATCAGTTTCAGACTTCGCTGTAGTGACATATAAATTTAAGTTATTGTCAAAACAGCATGATGTAACATTTTTACATGGTAAATCTAACTGTTGTAGTCTTTTGCCATTATTGGGGTTCCATTGTGTTACGCATGACCCACCCCATTCAGCTATCCATAACATACCATTAGTATCTATACACATGCCATCTGGGCTACCGGCTCCTAATAATTCAATTATGTAAGAATCGAATTTTACATTGCCAGTTGTTAAATCATACATGTATTTGGCAACTTTTTTAGTTGGGGTATCAATAAAATAAAGCCATTTATTATCTGAAGAAAAAGCCAATCCGTTTGAGATAGTTGTGTTTTTTATGATGGTTTTGTATTGTCCCTTATCATATGAAAATACTTTCCCAATATTATCTTTTACTTCTGGGTATCCCATGGTTCCTATGATATATCGTCCATTTATATCTTTAATACCATCATTGAACCTTACCTTGTCATCAATATCAATTTGAAAAATAAATTTCTTTTGTAGGGTATTAAAGTCAATTTCAAAGAATCCATTTTTAGACGCAGCGAGAATTTTTTTATTTTCTAATAAGTATATGCAACTTACAGGAGAATCCAGTTTTACACTTAACAGCTCTTTTGTTTGTGGATTATAAAAGTATACTAAATAGTCTAAGATGGATACAAAATAAAGGTAATTATACTGCTTATCAAAAATAGGTCCTTCCAATAGCTCAGAATTACCATGAAAAATTAGTGATTGGTTCATAAATGAATACTATATATACTCTCCTCCTGTAATTCTAATTATAGAACCTGTTGTCATACTAGATTGGTCAGAAATTAAATGCATTACTGCCGGTACTGGGTCAAAAGTATTTAACATTCTTCCCATTGGTATAACATCAGAAACTTGTGCTTTTAACTCTTGTTCGCTAATACCTTCTTTATATCTTAACGCTAGCTCACCTTCCGTATTGGTCCAGCCCATTACAATATAATTAGATCTTACACCATACTTTGCGTAATGGTGGGCAATATGTGTAGATAATGTATTTAGGGCATTTTTAGTTAATGCATAAGGCGCTCTATCAATAGCACCGTAATCCATGTGTGCAGATCCAAAGAATATGATGGATCCAGATTTTTGGCTAACCATTGATTTTAAAACATGCTTGATTAAAAAAAACGGAGCTTTTAAGTTGACATTGAAAACGCTATCGTAGATTTCCTCCTCTGCATCTAAAATAGAAGCAATAGGCGTTATACCAGCATATAAAACTAATGAATCGATCTTTTTAAATCGCTTAATGGTTTCATTGTAAAAATCTTCAATACCATCAATGCTATTTAAATCTAGTTCATGAAAATAAAGGCTTTCCTTTGCATTTAATGATTTAATTAAATCAGTACCGGCAGCTTTTTGTCTACCGCTGAAGGCAACATTGTAGCCTTTTTGTAGACAGGACTTCAATATTTCTTTGCCTACACCTTTGGCACCTCCTAAAATCATTACAGTTTTCATTATCACTTTTTAAATTACAGATAGTAAAACGGGCTATTGCGCTAATTATTATTACTTGAACGTGATAAAACTATAGATAGTGTTATTTGCTTCCAACAAATTTTTCCATGGTCATATTTTCAGAAGCAGAGATGTCTGATCTTTTAATTACTTTCATGAATGTCATGAAGTATATTTTCATGTCTAACATGAAAGATATATGATTAACATACCATACATCGTATTCAAATTTCTTGTCCCAAGAAATGGTATTTCTACCATTTACTTGTGCCCATCCAGTAATACCAGGCTTTACTAAATGCCTTTTATTTTGTTCTTCACTATACAATGGTAAATAAGAGACTAATAAGGGTCTTGGTCCAATAAGGCTCATATCACCTTTTAGTACATTTAGTAATTGTGGTAATTCATCAAGAGACGTATTTCTAATAAATTTTCCAATAACCGTCATACGTTTAAAATCTGGCAGTAAATTACCTTCCTTATCTTTTTTATCGTTCATTGATTTGAACTTGATAATTTTAAAAATTTTCTGGTTCTTTCCTGGTCTTTGTTGATAGAAAAAAGCACTGCCGTTATTGGCAATAGTAAGTGATACCCAGATAATTAAAAAGATAGGGCTAAAGGCTAAAAGCACAAACAAAGCAATTAGAAAATCGAAAAGTCGTTTAAAAAAATTAGTATACATGCTGTTGACTAAGGTTAAGTAGCTAAATTAAATATTATTAGATTTTTGTAAGTTGGTATATAGACCATTTGTCAGAATATAAGTTTAATAGTCAAAAACAGCCCCATTTTAAAATTCAATCAACTTTGGGTAAAATTTGTTGATATTCTTTTAAGATAGATTGCCAAACAAAATTTTGCTCATAACGGTCGGTTATCATTGTCCTAGCATTATTTGCCATAGCTGATAACATTTCTTTATCTTCTATAAAAAGTGTCATGGCTTTTAATAATAGTAATTCATTTTTAGAAGGAACAATATACCCGTTTTTACCATGTTCTATTATTTCATTACTACCGTTAATATCTGTGACTACGGCAGGTAGACCCATAGCTCCTGCCTCTAAAACTACGTTAGGGAAACCTTCTCTATAACTAGGAAAGACAAGAGCGTTAGATATAGCTAAAAATGGTCTAATGTCATCTTGTTTACCTACCCATATAATTTGTTCCTCGGCATTCAATTTATTCCATGTGCTTTCTGGTAAAACATCGGTTTCCCCTTCGTGAGAGCCTACTAGAATTAATTTTACATCTGTATTTTTTTCAACAAGTTTGCAAAAGGCGTTGACCAATTCGTTCATGCCTTTATCATTAACTAACCTGCCAATGAAAATAAAAACAAAATCCTTTTCAGTTATACCTAAATTTTTCTTCTCAACTTTTAAAGATTCTTCTGAGAATAGGAGAGGGTTGAAATAAGAGAGGTCTTTACCGTTTACGTTACCATTTGCAATGACTTTTAATGGTTTTTTAGTAACCTTATACTGGAGTAAATCATTTTTTACCCCATTTCCTTCAGGATATACATTAGTGGCAAATTTGCAGATAATTTTATCAAATAATAATAATAGCTTTTTTAAAAAACCGGTCTGTGTGGGGAAGATTAAGCCTGTAAATGTATGTACTCTAACAGGTACTCTTGCTAAATACGCAGCCGTCATACTAAGTAACCCAGCTTTTGGGGTTATAGAGTGTACCATTACAGGTTTTTCTTTTCTGAAATACTTGTAGAGCTTGTATAATGACACTAAATCTTTAACCGGACTTATTGATCGTTCTATGTTTATACCTTTAGTGCGTATTCCCTCTCGATCTTCTACTTGTTTTAAAACAGAACCTTCAGATGCTATACCAATGACTTCATAGTATTGATTTAAAAAATGAAGTTGCCCCTTTAATAAGCCATATAGTGAACCAGGAACTGCAGCTGTTCTAATTATTTTTTTGTTAGATATTTTTTTCTGGTCAAGAGACATATATTAAGCTAAGATATGATTAGTATACAGTTCTAAAATAGGTTCCCTTTCAAAATCTTTAATGCGTTGTTTCACATTAATTCTACAGTTATCTAAGTATTCCTGGTTTTCCAGACAATAAGCTATTCCCTTTTGAAGTAATGTAGCATTACTAACAGGGCTAAGTACCCCGTAATCGGTTATCATTATATCGTCAAGCTTTGTTTCTTTAAGTTTCATGATTTCATCTGGGCCAGACTTGCAATTTGTGGTTATTATAGGTAGACCACATGCCATGGCTTCCATAACTACATTTGGAAAGCCCTCATGATTAGAACTGAAAAGAAAAATATCTGCCGTTTTTAAATATTGAAATGGATTACTTTCAAAACCCATCAAAAAAACTCTATCTGTTATTCCTAGATTATCTATTTGCGCTTGTAAATCTTCGCGTAATTCTCCTTCTCCAAAGATGTAAAGCCTTGTGTTATCAAATGGGGCAATGGCCTCTATCATTAATTGATGATTTTTGACAGTTTGCAATCTTCCTACGCTTACTAGGTTAATATATTTATCATCAAAGAAAGTTTCCTTAGGTGCTATAGCGTTTATCTTATTTAAATCAATAGGGTTGTATATTACTCCTGTCTTTTCTGGCGATACATTAAAATTATCTATTAAATCTTGTGTACTAGCCTTAGCATTACTTATAATTAAATCAGCTTTAGGATATAATTTTTTAACTAAATAACTATTTATTTTACTTTGACTATCATCATAACCATATTGTAAACTAGGGTAATTACGTTCACTGATCATTAGTTTGTAGGGGTGGTTGGTGAACCAACGAGCCATTATATTAATGTAGCAAGGTCTAGTAAGTAGGCTAAAGGAATGTGTAATATTCTCTTTTTTCAAAAACCGAGCATATTTCCAAGCTAAATACGGAATCTTAAGAAGTTTAAATATACCAGATTCATTGGCTTCAGATTTTTCTAAATAGTGGATGGGAATATTTTCAATACTAGGGTAAACTATTTTAGTATTCATTAATACTAAGATTACATCATAGTTTTTAGCTTGCAAATAGGGTAGAAGGTAAGACATTACACGCTCTGCACCGCCCCCTGACATTGAATAAATAAAAATTGAAATTTTAATATTTTTCTGCAACTTCTTTTCTTTTGACGATTTCTTTGAAAAATTCTTCGTAATTATTCAATATGATTTTTTTATCAAATTTTTTATAAACAGAATCTGAAACTATTTTTGGATCAAAATCGGGTAAATTGTTCAAGTGATTTATAAACTCATCTTCCGTATTTACTAAAAAACCATTTATATCATTTTCAACAATTTCTTTTGTACCGCCAGGAACATCAAATGCTATTACAGGGGTGCCAACCGCACAGCTTTCTAATAATGCATTTGGAAATCCTTCAGAAAGAGAACCTTGTAAAAAGTAATCGTTTTGACTAAGTTGTTCGGCAACTTTATTGGTGTATGGAATGTGTTTAATTTTTGAGTCAATGTTTAACTTCTTGGCTTCATCAAAAATTTGATTCTTTAGTGGGCCATCTCCAACTATTGTGTAAATAAATGGAATTTTGACTTTAGATAATATTTTAATCAATCTAAGATGTCCTTTTATTTTAGCTAACCTTCCAACTGTAATAAAATTGATTTGATTTCTTTCTAAACCACTCTTTCTATTAATTTTAAAATTGTCAGTTATTGGATTTCGTATAATTTGAATTTTCTCTTCTTTTACTCCAAATTCTCTAATACAGTCTGTAGCCATATCTTCAGATTGACATATAATGTAGTCCATTTTCTTAAGAATTTTACCAACAAGGTCAGGTCTCCAAGATTTTTTAGAAGAGCTACTTACGTTAAAACTAACTTTTGTTATGGCAGCTTGTCTAGCAATGTATATACCTTTTCTGTAAAATACAGAAGCTACCCCAATAGCTATATTTAAATGAGTAACAGTGCTTATTATTATGTTTGGTTTTTCAGTTCTTAGGGTTTGAACTATTTTTGGTATGGAACGAGAAACTCGTTCTTCATTTAGAAATTTAACTTTAGACTTTTTTATATCATAGGCAACATCTTTATCATTGCCAATTACGATTAATTTGCAATCAAATGATTCAGAGTTAAGATTATTGGTTAAAAAGCTAATAACTCTTTCTGCTCCTCCAGCCATGAGATTGGGTATGAAGAATAGGATTTTAATTTTTTTGATCATCTAGTTAAAGAGATTTAATTCGTTTCCTAGTTTTTTATCCCAGATTTCAGGTAGAATTGGTCTAAAGCCACCATCATGATGAAATGTTAATTCTCCAAAATAAAGTTTGCCATCTACATCATACCAATCAACTCTAACATATTTAAAAGGTTTTGCCAAAAGCTCAGAGAGCCTTATCATTTCTTTTAAGGTTTTGGGCCTTTCTAAATCTTCACTGCTTGGATCTGTGCTTTTTCCATTTTCTTTTGGAGATGACCATTTAAATTCTTCTTGTTCCCAGTTAGTATTATACCAGTTCCTATAATGTTGGTCAGTACCTCTACCCATATCAACACTTATCATTCTTACA
>NZ_JBDVOT010000096.1:0-40069 GCF_039968975.1 Maribacter sp.
CTATTGATGTTGATTATATAAGTAATACACCACCAGCAAGAAGCGTATTAATGCGCGAAGATTTTGGAACAGGTTCAAATATTTCTATTCCTCAAATAGACACGGCTTATTACTGTTATGAGTCTCAAGATGCCTCATTAGGTACTTGTTCAGACACCAATTTCAACATAAACGATTTACAGTATAGTGTAACAAGTACTATCGTAGCTCCTTTTGGAACATGGGTAAGCCCTATAGATAATTCTGGTGATCCTAACGGAAGATATTTAGCGGTAAATGTTGGTGATCCAGGTGTAAATACTATTGTTTACAGTAAAACTGATATTGAGATTATACCAAATAGAGATGTTGAGGTAGAGTTAGACGTTATTAATTTAGTTAGACAAGGATCAGGATTAATTAGACCAAATATCTTGGTAGAGATAGTTGACCCATTAGGTAATGTAATCGATAGTGGAACAACAGGCTTAATCGATGAAAACTCAGGAGCTAATGACTGGAGAAACGTAAATATTCCTCCATTGGATCCTGGCGCTAACAGTACTATTGATATTGTAATTAGAACAATTGCAACAGGAACTAACGGAAACGATGTTGCTATAGATAATATTCAAGCTTTTCAAAGTCCAGAACAATGTTCACAAAGGGTATCGATTGATGTTACCATTGAAGCGGGCTTTCAATTTGAAGCCAACCTACTATCTTCTGAAGATTTAGATTGTAATGCAGATAATTCTGGCTCAATTACTTTTGAAGTTGATAATTATGGCGCAAGCGGATTTGAATATAGTTTAGATGATTTTGCCAGTATTTTAGGTAGTACCACGGTATCGCCACAAACTATATCCGGACTTTCAGCAGGAAGCTATAGAGTGTATGTTAGAGAGGTAGGAAGTTCTTTGCCTGGTTGTACTACATTTTTTGACCATACTATTAACGAACCAACCTTAGTGGTTGCGAGTGCAAACTTGTCACAAGAATATACTTGTAATAATACGGGAGCAGAAATAACGGCTAGTGCTACAGGGGGTACTCCAGGATATGAGTACCAATTAGAGGATACTTCTGGCGGTATTATAACTGCATATCAAACTAATACAGTGTTTAATGGCTTATTGGCAGGAATTTACAATGTTCGTGTTAGAGACACAAATGGTTGTTCAGATTTAATTGACACACCTATTGAGGTTTTTGCTCCAGAAACACCTGTTTTCACTTTATCAGAAACAACGTGTTATAGCGGTAGTAACGATGCTACAATTACTGTAGATGTTACTGCTGGAAACGGAGATTACCAATTTAGAATCAATGGTGGCTCTTTTATAACTCCGTCTCCGGTTGATGCAACATCATATACATTTACAGGTCTTTCAAATGGTACATATACCATTGAGGTAACAGATGCTTTTGGTTGTGATGCTCCTGCGCAAACAGTAACTATTGAACAAGAGGTAACGGTAAGCGCTAGCGCAAGTAATATTACTGCTTGTGGTAGCTCTGGTGAAATCAATATTACCGCTGCAGGTGGTGATGGAAACTATGTTTATGCGGTAGTTGCAGATGGTTATATACCAAATGCGGGCGATTATTCAGCTACGAACATGGTAACGGTAATAGGTGCAGGCGATTATGATGTTTATGTATTGGATAACAATGGAGGGACAGACGCTTGTTCTGCTATGTTTGATATTAATATTGTTCAAGATTCTCCAGTTGTTGTAGTGCCGACCGTGGAAGATGTAACCTGTTTCGGTGGAAATGACGGTAGTATTTCGTTGGCATCAAGTGGTGGTGAAGCACCATATACGTATAGTATTGATGGAGGAGCTACATTTGGCACCGTAAATGTATTTAATAATCTAACTTCTGGTACTTATGATGTTCGAGTTAGAGATGTAAACGATTGTGAAGTTACTTTATCTGTTGATGTAGATGAGTTACCTGAAATAGTAGCAGAAAGCTTACAAACAGAAGATTATACTTGCAATCAACTGGCAGAAATTACAGTAGGAAGTATTACTGCAACGTCGGGTGGTTCTGGATCATATCAATATAACTTAAACGGTGGTGCTTGGACAACGGCTACAGCTGGAGGAACGATTTTTACTGATTTATCTGACGGAACATATATAGTTCAGGTTAGGGATGCTAACAATATAGGATGTGTTATTGACCTACCAAATATTGTAATAGCCCCATTACCAACAGAACCATCTTTAAGCAGTAACATTGATTACAGTTGTGATGGTACAGGTATAATTACCATACTTCCAAATGATGCTTCGTATGCTTACAGTATTGATGGTAATACTCCTCAAACGAGTAATGTATTTAATAGCGTTGCAGTTGGTCAACATACCGTTACCGTAGATTATGGTAGTGATTGTACAACAGATATTATTGTAGATGTTCAAGATGGTAATGCTTTTGAAGCCGCAATTTTATCTTATGAAGATTTAGATTGTAATGCAGATGGTTCAGGTACTATAACTTTTGAAGTCGAGAATTTCGGAGCAGGTGGTTATGAGTATAGCTATGATAGTGCTTTTGGAACGATTGAAGGTAGCGATACGCTTGCAACGCATCAAATAACAGGTTTGGCTGCTGGTAGTTACACTATTTATGTTAGAGACGTTGATAACCCAATTGCAGGTTGTACTGAAATACTGACTCAAACTATTATTGAGCCTGCAGTTTTAACGGTTTCTAATACACCTACACAACCTACATGTATTGATGATGGTGCTGTAAATATTACAGTAACTGGCGGTAGTTCTGCATATTCTTATGTGATTGAATTGCCAGATGCTTCGTCAACGCCTGCACAGGATTCAGGAATATTTACAGGTCTTGATCAATTAGGCCTACATACAATTACGGTTACCGATGCTAATGGATGTACGGAAACGGACACCTTTACATTAACAGCTCCTGTAGCTCCTGTAGCAAGTATTTTACCGAGTTCAGATGTGTGTTTTGATTCTTCTGTTTCAGGTTCAGCGACTATTGAGGTTGGTGCAACTGGCGGAGTGGGGCCATATTCTTATAGAATAGGTACAGGTACATTTACAAGTTCTAATATTTTTACAAGTCTTACCCCAGGTAGCTATACTTTTGAAATTAGAGATGCAAATGGATGTACAGATACGGTATCTTTTGATGTTGAAGCTCAATTAACGGCAAACCTTACATTAGATAAGGACTTAGATTGTTCAGTATCTCCAGATGCAATTATGAATTTAGTAACCAATGGTGGTTACGCACCTTATACGTATGAGTTAGATGTTAATGGCGGTGGATATGCTGCTTTTGCAGGGACTTTTCCATATTCTACTTCTACAGCAGGTACATATAGGTTTAGAGTAACGGATAACCAAGGTTGTACAGCTGTTTCTAATATAGTTACGGTTACGCCAACAGTAAACCCTGTTGCGACTGAAACCGTTACGAACCCTACTTGTTTTGGTGATTCTAACGGTATTGTTGAAATTAATATTGATCCTAATTTTGGGTCATCACCTTATGAAATTAATTTTAATAATGGCGGATTTACGAACCAAAGAGTATACACAGGTTTAGCTGCTGGTACATATAACTATGTTGTTAGAGATTCTAAAGAATGTACGTATAATGGTAGTGTAACTGTTGTTGATCCTGTATTGTTCAATGCAAGTGTTGTGGCTACTGACGTTAGTTGTGGTCCTTCTGGTGATGAACCGGGTAGTATTGATATCACTATTACAAGTGGTGGAGTACCTAATTTTACATACACCCTATATGACAACCTTAATAATATTGTTGCTACTACGGGTCCAAATCCTATTGTAAATACAGCGGCGACTACCGCTACTTTTAATGGTTTAGCGTTTGGAGATTATTATGTTCGGGTTCTAGATGCCAATGGTTGTGAGTTTTATCAAAATCCGGTACGAGTACTTTCTAGCCCATACTTGACGGTTGACCCTGTTTTGATGCCATCTAGTTGTATTACTGGTGGTACGGCTGAACTTACGGCTAGTGGTGGTTCGGGTAATTATGACTTTACAATTTACGGCGCGGGTACTCCTCCAGATGCTGAGGCGGCGGGTGCTACTGCTGATGAGGAGGTAGCAACGTATAACGGACTTAATCCTGGAGCTAGTTATGTTTTTCAAGTTATTGATACAGACACCGGATGTTCTAGTTTTGTTGAGGTTGATGTTCCTAACGTATCTGCTATTGATGTAGTTGCAGACCCAACGGTAACCGATGTTGCTTGTTATGGTGATACAAATGGGTCAATTGCTTTTCAATTTGAGGGTTATGATACTTCCGTTACTACCATTAATTATGAATTAAGAGAAAGTATTAGCAATAGACCTTTAGGTGGTGCATATTCAGGTAGTGTAACTGGTCCAAACGGTCCTGGTCCAACACTGTTAGAAACGATTTCAAACATACCTCCTGGTGATTATGTGTTATTCTACCAAGAAGCAGCTACTCCTGAGTGTACAAATACTTTTGAATTTAGAATATTAGAACCGAATCCGGTTACCTTGACCTTGGCAGATCAAAATAATGGATACTGTTCAGAAGATGCTAATGTAACCGTAATTGCAGGCGGTGGAAATGGTTCTTATACATATGCCTACGTTGAAAATGGTGTTCCTCCTGTTGCTAGTGATTATGTTACTGGTAACTATGCGGAATTAGATCCTTCGGTTAATACAGAATGGGATATTTATGTGATGGATGGCAACGGTTGTTCAACAACCTTACCGTTAGATGTTACTATTGCAGATGACCCAACACCAGCTATTTCTGGTTTGGTAATCAACCAATGTACTGCAGATGAAGGTGACTTTATTATAGAAATTACGTTAGACGGCGAAGGGTCGCAACCATACACACTTAGTGTAAACAGTGGCTCATACCAGTCTTCTACATTAACAACTGCAGGTACAACGCATCAGTTTACTGACCTTAGTTCTGGTAGTTATACAGTTCAGGTTCGTGATTTTAATGGATGTGGAAATGTAGTGATGATTGAAATTTTTGCACCTACTTCTATTTCGGCAGAGGTAACTACTCAACCTTCATGTACGGAAGGTGATGGAGAAATAGTAATTACGGCATATGGTGGATCTACATTCTATGAATATGAATTGTTCGATAATGGCGGAATTAGTGTAACTGGAAGCCCTCAAACATCACCTATTTTTACAGGATTGGATTCAGGTCTTTATACTGCTCATGTCTACGATACAGTTTTGGGTGGTTGTACAGCACAAACAGACGTAGAATTGGAGTTGGCAACCCCTGTATTATTTACGACGGATATTACAGATGTAACTTGTTTTGGAGCAACAGATGGTTCTATAGTGGCAATTTTAGATGCTGCTATGGATAACCCACCTTATGTTTACCAATTATTTATTGAAACGGCACCTTCAGTTTTAACTCCTGCAAGTGCGCCTCAAACAACAAGTACATTTACAAATTTACCCGCAAATGATGACTACGTGGTTAGGGTAACCTCAGCACGTGGTTGTGAATTAGAAGTTGATAGTCCAGTAGGTACTCCGTTACAAATTGCAAATGTAAATGCCGATGTAGTTGAATTTGGTTGTACTGTAGGTAATAATGATGATAATGCAACGATAACAGTAGATGAAACTACTATTACAGGCGGTAGTACTACTTATGTTACGTATGAGTTTATTGATAGCAGTTCTGCTATTGTTCAGTCTGGACCATCAAATGTATTAACAGTTACTGATAGAACAGGGGAGACCTATACTATTAATGTATATGATGACAAAGGTTGTTCAGGTAGCACAACAGCTACGGTATTACCTTATGATGAAATGACAGGTGCAACGGCCGCGGTAACTACTACAGTTACGTGTGCTCCAGGAAGTGATGGTGTAATTACGGTTACGGCAACGTCTTCTGCTAGTGATGATACGAAATATGAATACAGTATCGATAACGGTTCAACTTATGTTTCAACAAATGCGTTTGGCGGTTTATCTGCAGGAACTTATAATTTCTTAGTAAGACATACAGATACCGGGTGTATCGTAACAGCTTCGGCAACTATTGAAGAACCAAATACCTTTACTATCGATGTTGTGAAGACTAGTGATGTTATATGTTTTGGAACAAATACAGGAGAAGTTACTTTTGAATTGGTCGATGCAACATATAGTACTGGATTCAATTGGGAAATTTTCCGTACAGATGATACTTCTGTTGTTAGTGGAACGGAAGCGGCAAATGGTCCAACTCCGATTATTAACTTAGGTGTTGGTGAATACTATGTTTCTATTTCACAAACAAACAATCCGTTCTGTACCAATGTTGAATTTTTCAATATTGCAGGTCCAGATGCAGCAATTACAGGTAATACAGTAGTGACTGATATTACTTGTGTACCAGGAAATGATGGTGCCATAACGATTACCGATGTTGTCGGTGGTTGGGGCGGCTATACGTATTTTGTTGGTACGAGTGTTCCTGCAACTACAGATTTCGTAGCTAATGCGACTTTTGATTTGTTACCTGCTGCTACGTACCAAGCTTGGGTGCGAGATGCAGAGGGTTGTGAGCAATTAATTCAAGATAATATTGTACTTGATGTTCCAGACCCAATTGTGGCAACATTAGAGGTAAACATAGAGAATTGTACAAACTTACAAGGTGAGATAGAGGTTAGTGTACCAACAGGCGGACAAGGAAGTAACTATACCTACCAATTGGTAATGGACAGCGCTAATTTCCGTGCCCCACAGAATACCAGAGTATTCTCAGGTTTAGGTGCCGGTGAATATGAGGTAATTATTACAGATCAATGGGGTTGCACGTTTACAACATTACCCGTAGAATTATACGAACAGTTAAGTGCTACTACTTCGGTTGATAAAGCTATTGATTGTACGGGTACACCAGGCGGTACAATTACTATCAATGTAACTGGGGGTTCTACAAACCTTGAATTTACAATGACGCCTCCAACGGGTGCTGCAGTAACTCAATCGAATGATCCAACATTTACAGACTTAATAGAAGATGGTACTTACAGTTTCTTAATAAGAGATTTAGATACAACAAACCCTGTTTGTGAACTAACCGTAACGCAAGATTTAGCTCCTGCTATTCAACCGGTATTTACAGACGCTCATATAGATATTACATGTTTTGGTGCTAATGACGGTTCAATTACTTTGACACAAGTGGAAAACGGAGTAAATCCGTTAACATTTACGATATCTCCAGCAGCAGGAACATTCAACGCAAGTAACAATACATTTGAAGGCTTACCTCCAAATACATATGTTGTAACTGCTATAGGAACTAATGGTTGTACAACGGCATCGGGCAACATTGTAATAGATGAACCTGCAGCAATATCTAACATAGATACTACAGTTGTAGAATTTGGTTGTACTGTGGGTAATAATCCCAACAATGCTACAATAACAGTTGATGATGCTGCCATTACCGGTGGTAGCGGTAATTATGTAATTTATGAATTTGTTGATAGCAGTTCAACTGTGGTACAATCTGGTGCATCAAATGTATTAGTGGTTACAAATAGAGCAGGTGATACATATACCATCAATGTTTATGATGATAAAGGATGTGCTGGTACCACTACGGAAACCATACTCCCTTTTGATGAAATTACTGATATAGACGCTTCGGTTTCAAATACGGTTACATGTGCTCCAGGTAGCGATGGTGAAATTACGGTAGTAGTGACATCTACCTTAAGTGACCCAACTAGGTTTGAATATAGTATTGATAATGGGACCAACTACCAAACTTCCAACGTGTTTGGTGGTTTGTCTGCAGGATCGTTTACGATATTGGCAAGACATATTGATACTGGTTGTGTGGTTTCTGTCGCAGAAACCATAGAAGAGCCAAATACATTTACTATCGATGTTGTAAAAACAAGTGATGTAATTTGCTTTGGAACAGATACAGGTGCCGTAAACTTTACATTAGTTGATGCAACCTACCCTGGCGGATTTACTTGGACCATTTATAACACTAATGGTACTTTGGCGAATACTGCAGATGATACAGTAGAAGCAACAAACACAGAAGCAACAAACGGCCCAACAGCAGATATTAATTTAGCGGCAGGTAGTTACTATGTTTCTATAACACAAGACAACAACCCGTTCTGTACAAATACAGAAGCATTTACCATAAATGGACCAACAGAGGCTATCTCTGGCGCTACGGTAGTTACCGATATTACTTGTGACCCAGGTAATGATGGTTCAATTACAATTATCGATGTTGTCGGTGGTTGGGGTGGTTATACCTACTATGTAGGTGTACAGTCTGCAGGAGTTCCTGCAACTACAGACTTTGTGGTAGATGCTACATTCTCTGGACTTGCTGCTGAAACCTATCATGCATATGTTTTAGATGAAGAAGGTTGTATGCAACTTATTGAAGAGGATATTGTTCTTACTATTCCAGACCCAATTGCAGCTACATTAGAGATTACTCAAGAGAATTGTACAAATTTACAGGGAGAGATAACAGTTAGTGAACCAACAGGCGGACAGGGAAGTAATTATACATACCAGTTAATATTAAATGGTACCGATTTCCGCGCTCCGCAGAACACAAGAATATTCTCAGGACTTGGAGCTGGAACATATGAGGTATCTATTACAGACCAATGGGGTTGTACATTTACCACTCCAGCCGAAATACTTTATGAACAAATGGATGTATCTACCACAGTAGATAAGTCTATTGATTGTACCACAACACCAGGTGGTGAGATTACGGTAAATGTTAGTGGTGGTTCTACAAACCTTGAGTTTGAAATGACTACTCCATTAGGTAGTGTAGTTACTCAGACAACAGGGGTATTTACAAACTTAATTGAGGCTGGATCATACACATTTGAAGTTAGGGACTTAGATACAACAAACCCTGTTTGTGAAAAAGAAGTGACTCAGACATTAGATGCACCAGTTGACCCAGTATTATTAGATGCAACTATTGTTAATGTAAGTTGTTTTGGAGATACTAATGGTAGTATTAGAGCTAATATTGACCCAGCTACAGACGACAATCCTGTTTATCAATATGAATTATATGAAATAGCTGATTTGGTAAATCCAATTGTTCCAGCTCAAGATGACCCATTATTTACAGGTTTAGCGGCAGGAGAATACCAAGTAAGAGTAATTTCTAGTAGAGGTTGTGATGGTGTTAAAAACGAGACAATTACAGAACCAACGGCATTAACGGTTACCGCAACGGCAACGGAGTTTAGTTGTGCAGTAGATAATAGTGTTAATACTGCAACTGTAACGGCTACACCTGGTGCAGGTACTGGTACAGCACCATACTTATACAGTATTGATAATGTTATTTTCCAATCATCGAATACATTCAATGTTACAGATAATGGAGGTGTACAAACCATAAATGTTTATGTAAAAGATGCTAACGGTTGTACTACGTTTGATACGGTTACTATTCAACCATTAAATACGTTTACGGCGACTGTCACTCAAGATGTAGCTATCAATTGTGCTGTTGATGAGACAGTAACAATTACGGTTGCCGACAATGGTTTGGCACATAACTATGGTTATGAGCTATTGCCTGTAGGTAATGCAACAGGCACTTTAGTAAGTACTACAGCAACATCTGCAACGTACGATTTAAATACTGTTGGCTCATATGTATTTAGAGTTACAGATTTAGATACAGGTTGTTATGTAAATACAGATAGCTATACAATTGCACCTTTCGATTTTATCACGGCAACAGCAACAGCTGTTTCTCCAGTTACTTGTTTTGGTGATACCAATGGTAGTTTAGAAATTGACATTGATGGCTATACTGGTAATTATATTTACGAGGTATTTGACAATGGAGGTACATCTATTATTCCAGCAACAGCTTCAGATACTAGTGTTAATCCAAGAATAATTACAGGATTATCTGGTGGTACTTACTATGTTACCATTACAGAAACAGATGTTCCTTTATGTTCAGAAGATACAAATACAATAACTATAATTTCTCCCGACATGGCTTTAAGCGGAGTAGTTACTGTAGTTGCTGAAGCGACATGTACAGATGACCTTGGTGAAATTAGAGTTGAGGTAGAAGGTGGTTATAGCCCTTATGATATTGAATTGTCTAACACTAGCGGTGATAGCTTCAATATGGATGATGTTAATGGTGCGCTATTTACAGCATTGGCTTCTGGTGATTATACGGTTACTATAACTGATGATGTTGGTTGTGTTGTTACGTATACAGAATCAATTACTCCGGCAACACCGATAGTGGCTAATTCAACTCCGCTTGTAACAGACTTAGCTTGTTACGGTGACACGGGTGCTGTTGTTACGGCAAATGTAACAGGTGGCGGTAGTGGAAATTATAGCTATCAGTTGAATTTCTATAATGAAACCGGAACTACAATCACAAATACAACTGGAATACAAACCAATCCTAATTTTACTGATTTAGGAGCAGGTTTCTATAGTATAACTGTAGTAGATGGTTGGAACTGTGATACCACGACAAACACTGTTGAGGTAAGAGAACCAACAGAAGTACAGGCTAGCTTAATTAGAACTGATGCATTAACATGTGCTGAAGGTGCTGAGTTTGAACTTACTGCATCAGGTGGTAGTGGTACATATGAATACAGTTTGGATAATATCAACTTCTTGCCAATGAGCGGTGATGTAGTTTACTTGCCAGAAACAGGTACGTATCAAGCGGGTAGATATCAATTCTATGTACGTGATGCAATCAACGGTTGTGAGTCTGCAATCTCTAATGCAATTACTGAAGATGAAATACCGCCATTATTGTTATTTGTTGATGATACTGCTGCTGTACTGAATTGTACAGGGGAAAGCACTGCAATCATTTATGCAACTGCAGATGGTGGTTTAGGAAATTACCAATATGAATTGTTCACTGATAGTTCTTTAAGTGTAGTGTCTAGAATAGCAGGACCACAGTCCCAAGGTGTATTCAGAGATTTAGGTGCAGGTACGTATTACGTAACTGTAATTAGTGATGATTGTACAACTTCTGCAGAAGAAGTTATTATCGTAGAACCAACACCTTTAACGTACACTGATAATGTAGTGGATATTACTTGTGCAGGAGAAAACGACGGTGAAATTACTGTAACACTTTCTGGCGGTGCAGGAGGTTACCAATATGCAATTTCACCAAACCTTAACCAGTTCTTTGATAATAATACATTTACAGAATTAGAGCCTGGTGAGTACACAATCATTGCGCAAGATCAAAATGGTTGTTTTGAATTCTTGACATATACTATCTCTGAACCAGCAAGTTTAGAAGTAACGGCAGAGACAACACCAGAAATCTGTGTTGATAGTCAAGATGGTTCTATAATTCTTGAAATTACAGGGGGTACGGCACCATATAGTACGGCACTGAACTCCAATGATGATGCAGATTTTGTGTTGAACAGAACAGAATTCTATGACATGGCAGGTGGTAATTACCTTATTGTCATAAAAGATGCAAATGGTTGTGATACCAATGTGGTTGTTGACATAGAAACCGGAGTAAATCTTAATGCTACCGTGATGCCTATTTATGAATGTTCTAGTGATACACCAGATAATTTTGTAAATATCACTTTAGAAGATGATAGTGTAATTGGCGATGTGCTTTACGCAATAGATTCTGTTGACCCAGCTGATTTACAGTTGAATCCTGATTTTAGAAATTCAGCACCGGGCAGCCATTATATTACCATTGCACATTCTAATGGTTGTTTACAGACAATTGATTTTGAAATAGAGGCATTTGAGCCGCTGACACTTGTATTGGAGCAAAACAATATGAACGAAATAACTGCTGTTGTAGAAGGTGGTCGTGAAGGCTATACATACTTCTTTGATGGTATTGATAACGGCGATAATAATACATTCTATATTACAAGAACAGATACCTATGAGGTTCGTGTTGTCGATGCGAACGGATGTTCTGCAGTTGCAAACATATTTATGGAATTTATAGACATTGAAGTGCCTAATTTCTTCACCCCTGACGGAGATGGCCAGAATGATTTATGGATCCCTAGAAACATTGAGCAATACCCTGAAATACTAATAAAAATATTTGATCGTTATGGTAGAGTGGTTTCCGAACAGGCAGTTGATTCTGATGGTTGGGATGGCACATACTTGGACAATGAATTGCCAACAGGAGACTACTGGTATGTAGTACAACTGAATGGCGAAAGAGACGAAAGAGAATTTGTTGGACACTTTACTTTATACCGTTAAAAACTTAACCTAAAATGATGATGCGGAACAGTCTATTGACACTGGTATTATTTATAAGCGTATTCTCCCTAAGAGGGCAGGAGCTTACTATACCTCAATTATCTCAATATCTAGCCGATAACCCCTTTGTAATGTCCCCAACTTACGCAGGTATTGGTGACCATGTAAAAATAAGACTTAACGGTCTTACACAGTGGGTAGGTATTAAAGATGCACCAGATACACAATCTCTTGCTGCGGATATGCGTATAGGAGAAAAATCTGGTATTGGTACACTATTGTATAACGATAGTAATGGTGAAACAAAACAGCAAGGTGCTCGTTTTTCATTTGCTCACCACCTTACTTTAGATCGTTATGATGATGAATTTTTATCATTTGGTATATCATATAATTTTAATCAGTTTAGAATTGATAATACAAACCCAGAATTAGTAGCTGATCCAGCATATGTTGGTGACAAAGCAACTACAAACCACAACTTTGATTTAGGTGTATTATATAGATACGATAAGTTTTATTTTAGTGTAAACGCTTCTAACATTCTAGATAAGGATTTAAGCAACTTTAATGCTTTATACGAGCCTAATAGATTAAGAAACTATTATGTGTATACCGGTTATAGATACATGAAGAAAAGAACTAGTAAGATGGAAATCGAACCATCTGTATTATTCCAATTATTTGAGAGTGATGGTCGTTCTGTTACAGATTTAAACTTAAAATTCAGATTTTACGATTTCGAAGATTATTTCTATGCAGGTGTCAACTATCGTTTCTTGAACGATCAAATTGGTAATCCGCTGTATATAGCTCCTATAGCAGGTTTAAAGAAAAGTAATTTTTACTTCGGATATTCTTATCAAGTAATTCTAAACGAACTTCTAGGGTATAGTTCTGGTACGCACGTAATCACCCTTGGGGTAGATTTATTTCAGGGTATCAGTAATTGTCGTTGTACGTATTAATCCTTCAAGTGAGATTGATTAAATTTGATCTCCAGAACATACATAATGGGTAAAGTACAATTAGAGAATATAAAAGCATACGCCCACCACGGGTGTTTGCCTCAAGAAACAAATATTGGCAGTGATTATTTAGTCAATGTATCCGTTGATACAAATCTATTGATCGCATCAGTTTCAGATGAGTTGAAAGATACTGTTGACTATGTTCATATCAACAGAATTGTAAAGCAAGAGATGGCTACGCCTTCTAAATTGTTAGAACATGTTGCCAAAAGAATTATTGATAGAATTTTTATTGAACTTCCTACCGTAGATACAGCTATGGTTTCTGTTTCTAAAATCAATCCGCCTATAAATGGTGATGTTGAAAAGGTAACAGTATCATTAAATTTACAAAGGGGACAATCTGTTCAATAATCCATCCGACCTTAAATAAATATAATTTCTTAGTTGTTAATGCAGCTTAAATTAGGAATATTGTTTATTTTTGCTCTCGCTAAAAAATGGCATCGTGGCCGAGTGGCTAGGCACAGCTCTGCAAAAGCTTGTACAGCGGTTCGAATCCGCTCGATGCCTCCAAAAACCCTCCTCTAAAAGGAGGGTTTTTTATTTTATCATAAGTGGTTATTTATGTACTTGCAACAAGAACAGTAAAATTATGGTTGGTATAAAATAAACAGCTATTGTTTTTGCGCCTTCATAATCTTTAGCAATTCGCTGACCGAATAATAGCATTAGTAATGTTATGGCAGATAAAATTGCACCGTTAAAGGCAATGGTTCTTCCGCCTGATGTTAGCATTTGATAGATGCCAACACTACAAAGAACACCTGCGACTACTTCTGTTACAAGTATAATACCTACTAGTAAGGGAACAATATTTTTGAACGGGGTAGCAGAAAAATGTTCTTTTAACCAAGAAATATTACCGCTCCAATCGGTAATTTTATCAAACCCGCTCTGTAAAAAAGTGATAATTAAAAATAAGAGTATTATTATTTCTGTGGCATTGTTATAGAAGGTGTTCATAGCGAAAGTTAATTAAGTTCGGTTTTTTTTCGATGAAGTAATCGTGTTAGTTTAATGGAAAGGTCGGTGAATATTATTTTTGAGTTTCCATTTCTTTCCACATGGTAAATAGCATCCTCAAGCTCTTTGGTAATATCCAAAATATTGTTTTCATGAACAAAAGGTGCAAATTTCTTCAATTGAAATCCTTCGGCATGTATTTTTAGATAAGCAAGTTCTTCTGCGCCATAATTGATCATTAGTGCTTGCCTCATCACGGTAATGCAATAGCTTAGAAAATTCTTTTGTGTCTCTCTACCGGTTTTTGCAACCTCTTCACTCCACAATAACAATTCATGAATGGCTGCTTTGTTACCTTTTGCCTTAAAAGCGGTACGTACCCATTGAACAAACCAATTTTCAAACACCAGATCTTCAGAATCCTTATTTAAGAGGTCTAATGCCTTATTATAATTGCCATTTGCTTCATGGGCCAAAAGCATTGCTTCTGGTTTACTAGCTCCTTTTTCACTTAATGCAGTTGCGATGGCATCTTCTGCCAAGGGTGGAAAATGAACGATTTGACATCTAGACTTTATAGTCTGTATAATTTGCTCTTCGTCTTCACAAAGCAGTAAAAATATAGTTTTGTCGGGCGGTTCTTCAATTAGCTTTAATAATTTGTTAGAAGCGGCAATGTTCATCTTTTCCGCCATCCAAATAAGCATTACTTTATATCCGCCTTCATAAGACTTTAAGGATAATTTTTTTACAATATACTGCGCTTCATCAACACCAATTTGACCTTGTTTCTTTTCAATTTCAATGTGGCGATACCAATCGAACAGATTTCCGTAAGGCTGTTCTGTAATAAACTCTCGCCACTCTTTCATGTAATGGTTACTAACGGCGTGAGATTTTACCTTGTCAGAATTAGATACCGGAAATGCAAAATGAACATCTGGGTGAGCAAACGACTTAAATTTTAAATTACAAGCTTCATTACCACCATTGTTGTCCCCATTGGTATTCTGACAGATAATATACTGGGCATAAGCCAATGCCATAGGCAATAGCCCACAGCCTTCTGGACCAACAAATAGTTGGGCATGTGGTATTCTACCTGCATCAGCACTAGAAGACAAATGCTTTTTAATATGTGAAAGTCCTAAAATTTCATTGAATAACATAGATTCAAATATAGTTGTTTAAAGCGCAACAAATTTAATGGTATTGGGTGTAAATTATCCTATTTAGCACTTTATCGCAAGCCATTTAATCTTTACATTTGTTATCTAACAAAAGGTAATATCACATGAAAGTATTGAATGACTTTAATTTTGAAGATAAAAAGGCGTTAATTAGAGTGGACTTCAATGTTCCATTAAATGACCAATTTGAAGTAACAGATAACACTAGAATCCAGGCAGCTAAGCCAACAATTATAAAAGTGTTGGAAGATGGCGGTAGCGCTGTGTTAATGAGTCATTTGGGAAGACCCAAAGGTGAGCGTAACGCAGATTTATCTTTAAGTCATATCGTTGATGCTGTTTCTGATGTTATTGGAGTAGCGGTAAAATTTGTTGCGGATTGTGTTGGTGCAGAAGCTGAAAAAGCAGTTGCAGAATTGAAAAGTGGAGAGGTACTTTTATTGGAGAACCTGAGATTTCATAGTGAGGAAGAAAAAGGAGACGAAGCTTTTGCAGAGCAACTTTCTAAGTTAGGAGATATATATGTTAACGATGCCTTTGGAACGGCTCACCGCGCACATGCATCAACAACAGTAATAGCTAAGTTTTTTCCAGACGCAAAATGTTTTGGTTATTTATTGGCGAAAGAAATAGAAGCGATCGATAAAGTAATGGCCACTGGTGAAAAACCTGTTTTAGCAATTCTTGGTGGAGCAAAGGTTTCTTCTAAGATCACTATTATCGAAAACATACTTGATAAAATTGATGATCTTATCATTGGTGGTGGTATGACATATACATTTATTAAAGCTCAGGGTGGTAAAATAGGAGATTCTATTTGTGAAGACGATAAGATGGAACTTGCTATGGAAATTCTTGAACAAGCTAAACGGAAAAATGTAAACGTACATATACCTGTAGACGTTGTTGCAGCAGATGCTTTTGATGCTAACGCAAATACCCAAGTGGTAGATGTAGATAAAATACCAGACGGTTGGCAAGGACTAGATGCCGGACCTGATACCTTACAAAACTTCAAAAAAGTAATATTGGCTTCTAAAACTATTCTTTGGAACGGACCAATTGGTGTTTTTGAAATGGAGAAATTTGCTGCCGGTACTATAGCTGTTGGTGATTATATTGCAGAAGCTACAAAAGAAGGTGCATTTTCATTAGTAGGTGGTGGAGATTCTGTTGCCGCAGTGAAACAATTCGGTTTTGAAAACAAAGTTAGTTATGTATCAACAGGCGGAGGTGCAATGTTAGAAAGTTTAGAAGGTAAAACATTACCAGGAATCGCAGCTATATTAGACTAGTAAAGGGGTAATCGATAAACGGCATATAACGAAAATTTGTGCATTTTAAGAGAAATTATTTTATTCTCATTAAAAAATGTACGATTTTCGTTTGTTCCGTTAATATATTTTCACCCCATTATGAAGAAAGTAGCCTATAACTGTTATTATTTACTAGGATTAACCTTAGTACCTTTTTTAGGGTCTGCACAACAAGAAGATGTTGTCACAACTGTAACAGACTCTTTGACAAATAATCCTATAGTTGTAAATGATTCATTGAACAACAGTACTCCGTTAAGTCAATTGAATATTGTACAAAATTCAAAAACAGAAAACTTAACGCTATTTAAACCAACAGAATCTTCTTCTTATAATCTTCAAGATAATGCATTAGCAGCTAAGTTCGATAGTCTTTGGATGAAAGAACTTGTAAATGCTGCACCTCTTTACAATGAAATGTATGAGGAAATTATGGTAGAGCCAGATACGGCTTCAACCTTTGTTCTAGATTTGCCAACAGATACATTGAAGATGCGTTTGGCAAAAATAAACGCCAAAACACCTTTTAACGTTGAATACAACAAGTCTTTAGAGAGTGTGATTAAATCATTTTTGACTCGAAAAAGAGGTTTAATGGAGCGTATGCTTACTATAAGCCAGTTTTACTTTCCTTTATTTGAACAAGAATTTGACAACAAGAATATTCCATTAGAAATGAAATATTTATCTATTGTTGAATCTGCACTAAATCCTAAAGCACGTTCAAGGGTAGGGGCAACTGGTCTTTGGCAGTTTATGTACGGTACTGGAAAAGAAATGAAATTGAATATTAATAGTTACGTAGATGAACGTAGTGATCCTATAAAATCTACTGCAGCAGCTGCCAACTATTTAAATAGATTACACAGAATATATGATGATTGGGATTTGGCATTGGCAGCCTATAATTCTGGTCCGGGTAATGTAAACAAAGCCATTCGTAGAAGTGGTGGGCAACGTAATTATTGGAATATAAGAAGAAACCTACCAAGGGAAACCGCTGGTTATGTTCCGGCTTTTCAAGCAACAATGTATATTTTTGAATATGCAGAAGAACATGGTCTAAAAACTAAAATAGCAGATCGTGCTTATTTTGAAACAGATACCATTCATGTTAAAAGCCTAATTACATTTGACCAAATTTCAGAATTGACCGCAATTGACAAAGAAGAGTTGAAGGTTCTTAACCCTCATTATAAATTAGACGTAATTCCTTTTATAGAAGGAAAACCTAATGCACTAAGATTACCTGTTCATAAAATGGGAAAATTTGTGGCCAATGAAAAGGCTATTTATGCTCATGTTGAAAAAGAATTGAAGGAAAAAGAAGGTCTTATTGCTGAAATAGAAAAGCAGGCAGAGGCAAATAGCATTCGCTATAGAGTAAAGGATGGTGATTTTCTTGGAAAAATTGCAGAACGTTATGGAGTACGTGTAAGCCAATTAAAGCAGTGGAACGGATTACGAAGTAATAATTTACGTATTGGACAACGTTTAACTATTTACCCAAGAAAAAATGTTAGTTCTTCCATAAAGCCTAAGAAAACCCCTTCTAGAACTGCAGTTGCCAGTAATTCTAAAACACACGAGGTGCAAAGTGGAGACTCTTTATGGACGATTTCTAGAAAATATCCTGGTGTAACTATTGATAATTTGCGAAAGTGGAACGGTATTAGTGGTAACAATTTAAAGCTGGGCACAAAACTTAAATTGTGCGACTGTTCATCGTAAATTAAAATATCAATGAAAAAAAGAATTTTACTATGTTTTATGGCAATTTTAGGATTGTCAATTGCCTGTAAAGAAGAAGGCAAAGCAGATTATTTACCAGAATCTGTAGGAGCAATGAATACCTTAACGGTGGTTATTGATAATGACCTATGGAATAGTAGTGTGGGTGATGCCATTCGTGAAAATTATACTGCCGCGGCCCAAGGTTTAACTTGGGATGAAGCTCTTTTTAGTGTTACTCAAATTCCACAACAGATTTTTAGCGGAGCCATACGTAATACAAGCTCTGTACTGTATGTTATGGAAGATACCTTGAATGTAGCACACATGAAATCTAACATGTATGCAAAACCACAGAAAGTTGGTGTCATAAAAGGTTTAAACAAAGAAGAGTTAATAGCTAATATTAAAAAAACGGCTCCAGAGTTTATCGCTGATTTCAAAGCATTGGAAATTGGTAAAGCCCAAAAACGTTTTGAGAAATCGTTGAATAAAGAGAAAGCTTTGGAAAATAAGTTTAATATCTCATTGACTATACCTTCTATTTATAGAGTAGGTAGAGAAGAAGATAACTTTGTGTGGATTGATCGTCAAATTCAGAAAGGTAATATGAATATCATTGCATATACAATGCCTTGGGATAGTTTTCAAAACGATTCTACCTTTGTACAAGACATTATAAAGATGCGCGATTCTATTGGTGGACTTTATATTGGCGGAGAAGATATACCTGGTAAGCAAAATCATATGATTACGGAAAAAGCTTTTTCTCCATATGTCTTTCCTGCTGAGGTTTCAGGCAAAAAGGCAGCTGAGGTAAGGGGAATATGGGAAATGTCAGCTTATCCAATGGCAGGTCCATTTTTGACGTATATCATTAATGACAAAGAGAACAATCGTAAGTTGGTTCTTGAAGGTTTTGTTTTTGCTCCTGCAACTAAAAAAAGAGATTACATGTTTGAATTAGAAGCTATCATGAAATCTGTGCAATTCAATACTAACGAATCAAGTAAATAGACAACAGATTCTTTATTTCTAAGATAAAGCAAAAGGCTCAGGAATTTCCTGAGCCTTTTTTATATGTATTCGGTACGATTTTAGAAGTAAATCGTCATTTTACTGTTTATGCTATAGATTACTGAAAGAAAACCCAGTAGATACTCTAAAAATTAAAGCATAAGCAGTATACGCAATCAATACAAAACACAACCATGAAAATATTTTAAAGTAGTGTTCCAAAAGGAAACTTTTCCAATTCTTAAAAGCTTCAATGTAAATTTCTTTTACTAGGGTAATTTTTTCCATGTTCAATGATTTAGGAGTTCATGTGAGTAAAGATGTTCAATCTTAATGGCTTTATTGGAAAGTTTCGGTAAAAGGACCAATTATTCTATAAAATGTAATGGATTTAAATCAATATCTATCAAGCGTTAAAATGATAGGTAAACAGCACATTTTCTGTGTTTTATAAAATCCGACGAAGCGTATAAAAGCATAGATTAAAAAAGTAGTGTCTATAAGTAATTGGGCTGGCAAGTAAATTCTTCAATCATATAAAGCTTAAATGTATATAAAACAAAAGACCCGCTATTTAGCGGGTCTTTTGTTATCATTGTTATTTTATATTACATGTCTATGATGATGAACTCTGATCTACGGTTTAGATAGTGTTGTTCTTCTGTACAGCGAACAGTTCCGTCACAATCGTTAATTAATTGTTCTTCTCCGTAACCTATAGCACTTTGAATTCTGCTTGGGTCTATGCCTTGTGATATGATATAGTCTCTGGTAGATTTAGCACGTTTATCAGATAAGTATTTGTTGTAAACAGCTGCACCCCTTGAATCTGTATGAGATTCTATTTTTATGACCATATCAGGCGAATCGGTCATTACTTCAACTAGTTTATTAAGTTCTACAGCAGCATCGTCACGTATGTATGATTTATCAAAGTCAAAGTGAATCATCTCTGTCTTAAGTTTCTTGATACCATTTTCAACAGCGATCATATCATTAAGTTTTCTCATTGAGATATCTACATTAACAATTTCATTGTCTTTAGTGGCAGCTTCTCTTGTATCATCAAAATATGAACCTTTGGTAGTTTTTAGTACATATCTGGTATCAGCATCCAAATCTTCAAAAATGAAATTACCATTTTCATCGGTTTCCATTTCTTTAAGTTTAATGTTGTTTTCATCAAGTAACTCAACTAATGCATTGGGCATTAAATCACCAGTGATCAATTCTGTCACAATACCTGAAATAGCATTTATACTAGTTGGTATTTCTTCAACTTCCAATGTTTTGAAAGAATAGATGTCGTCATCGCCTTTACCGCCATCACGATTAGATGCAAAGTATCCTTTTTGAGATTCTTCATTTACTATAAAAGAAAAATCATCTTTACTACTATTTACTGGTTTACCTAAATTATGTACTTCTAAGAAGCCAGCTTCATCATCGAAGGCTACTTCAAATACATCTAAACCACCTAAGCCTACATGGCCGTCAGATGAGAAGTATAGTTTTTTGTCATTTATAAAAGGAAACATTTCTTTATGCTCCGTATTTATTTCTGGTCCAAGATTTCTTGGAGACGAGAAAGAACCATCTTCAAGAACATCTACTACAAATATATCTGTATCACCAATACTACCTGGCATATCAGAAACAAAATATAATAGCTTTCCATCAGGGCTCAATGCCGGGTGACCGGTAGAGTAATTATCACTATTAAATGAAACTTCTTCAGCCTCTAACCATTCATTATTAACTTTTTTTGAACGATAAATTTTAAGGTGGTTAATTCCGTTCTTATCTCTCTTTAGTTTTTTACCATAATTATTTCTTGTAAAATACATAGTCTCATTATCTGGAGAGAATGCTACAGAAGCTTCATGATATTTCGTATTTATCTTTTTAGAGAACTTGATAGCATCCTTAAAATCTTGAGACTCTTCGTTTACTTTTGCAACAAACAAATCTAAATACGGCTGATTGTTCCATTTATACTTTCTAGAAGTAAATATTGAAGAATCTTTTGCAGATGCGTAAACCATTTCTTCATTACCATAGTACATAGGAGAGAATTCTGAATATTTAGAGTTAATGGAAAGATTGTTTATATCATATTTTTCTTCCATTCTTAATAAACCATCTAAAACGATTTCATTACGCTCAGTATTTTTGGTAATCTCTTCACCTGCTAATTTTCTATTATATAATTTTAAAAGACGTTTGGACCTTTTATAGTTTCCAATACCTTTTAGGGAGTGTGCATATTTAAATAAGTAGTCAGAACTCATGTCAGACTCATATTTGGTATATAATATGTTATACCACTTATAAGCGTTTTCCATATCTGTATTAAAGTAATGGGCATCGCCAGCTTTCTTTAACACATCATATGTATAGGCTTTTTCTCCTTTAGATAAAGCTTGCTCATAAATTTTTGCAGCTTCTGCATACCACATTTTATCAAAGTATTCATCTGCTCTTTTAATTAATTTAGATTTAAACGCAGGATCGTTATCTTTTGATGAGGTAAGCATTTCATAAGAAACCTCTTCAACAGGTATAGCTTCTGTTTCTAATTCAGTTACTGGTGTTGTTTGTAATGTTGAGGTAGCTTCTATTTCTGCTACTGTGGGTAGTTCTGAAACAGCTTCGGTTTTATTATAAATATTATTGTTGATCATTTTAAGAACCCATACTTCATCATCGTAACGATTGTCAAATCCTGTAGAACATTCATTTAAAGCTTCTTCCCAAGAAGTGTAGTGATTTAAATACAAATAGTATAATAGGTTTTGAGGATTTTGAAAGTACCCTGCTTCAAACCCTTTTCTATTGAACTTTTTAATTTGAGACTTTAGATTTTTATCTTTTGAAAATGTACCTGCTATAACGTAGTATCCATTTTCGGTATTTTCAATATCATGAAAAGCTCTGTATGGGATAGACAATGCATCAGCAGCTCTTTGAAAATCTTTTTTGTCGTTTTCTTCAGCTACGGATACTATGGAGTAGTCGTTGTTATTTGATACATCAGACTGTAGTTCATCTTGAAAACCTTGAGCTTGGGCAAAAACGATAAAGACCAGAAAAAATAAATTTAATACACTTCTCATAGACATAATTCTTGGTTGAACATTACGATCAACTGGGGTTTTAAGTATAGTACCAACGGTTAGTTATGGATTTTTAGTACTATAAGTCTAACGAAATTAGTAGTAAAGCGATATTCTGAATATTAATTGTTGTGAAAGAGGGTTTTTATGTCGTGAAAGAATACTATTTAGTAGACTCGCAGCCAATGTGATCTCGATAAACGGACAATTTATACGATAAGTTGCGTGTTTGTTAGTTCCACAGGAGATTTAGATTTAGGGATATAATGTATAAAACCAAAAAAAAGCTCTGAATATCAGAGCTTTATAAATTATACGAAAGACTAAATTCTTTTTAGTCTTTCTTGTTTTCTTCTAGTTGCTCATCTTCTTTGGAAGCATCTTTAAACTCTTTAATTCCACTACCTAAACCTCTCATTAGTTCTGGAATCTTTTTTCCTCCGAATAAAAGTAGAATTACGACTACCACTAATATAATTTGTGGAGCCCCTATGGCCAAAAAAGTAGATAATATTGTCATAAGACTATAATTTAAAATGGATTTCAAAGATACTAAAAAGTTCTTAGTTTGCTGTAAATATTAATAGCAAGTGATTTTTTATTTATAAGAAGTGTTTTGTTAGGTGAATTTTATATAAAATACCATTTGGTATTGAGTGTTTATGACTCAAGACCTTGAGAATCGCCAGTAATAGTTTTTTTCATATTACCATTGTAAATGAGTATCCGATAGTAAATAAACAATTAGATAATTGTCTAATGACGCATTATCATCACTATACTTTTTGGGTTAAAATCAACGAAAGAAAGAATGTCATTGGAAGTATAGTCAATATTAACTTTAACGATATAGGCATGGTTCATACTTGCATCATTTTATATTCTGTATATATAATAGTTATAACTCATTGTGGGTGTGCATTGTTACGCTTTGAAATGATACACTTGACCATTCTTGAGTAATATTTATAAAACCTGATATAGAAATACTTATTTATCAACATCTGCCAGTTAAGGGTCTTCATTTAGGGATATGTTGCATATTTTGATTTTCAACACAATTTGTAAACACTAACTTTTTTGTTAAGGTTATGTTTTCAATTTCAAATTAATGTATACCGTTACCACGTTGGAGTTTCAAATGGAGCCGAATTTAAATCGATGGGTTAGTGACAAAAGTCATTAGAATTGGAGTAAGATAAACGGTACCGTTAAATGATAGTTCCTAGTAAGCTTTAAAATGGACACAAACCTCTACTAAATAGTCAAATTATGAAATACTACCGTAACCGGATTTTTGATAATTACATTTAAATTATTTGCAGCACCAACAAAAGCATCTATTGCCATAATATCATTTATTACCAGTTATGCATTCAATAGGGTGTATACATTTTACAGTATGTTCACTATGGTGTGTTTTCTTTACCGTTACGTTTTTTACATAATCAATAGTATTTCTATCTTTAAATAGTCGTAAATTATAAATGAATTATACCGTATCTATATAATCTCTTGTTGCAATAGTGAATGAGACAATATTTGATAACTACAGTGCCGACTAATTAAGTTTTACCTTCTGGTAAATCAAAAGTTATTGTTAAGTGCCAAATTGTGCTGTTGTCATCATCTGCATCACTATAAAGGCCGTTATAGCTTGAGCTAAGCTTAGTAAGATTTTCTGAATTTTTAATTTGTTCGTAACTGGTATGTATCATACTGAAAATAGAATTAAGGATATTATCAGTGTATCTTTTAAATGGGTAAAAGAGCTTAATGTGTGTTTGAGAATGTATCATTAAATACTTGATAAACTAGTTGTGATATAGATTGATTTTGTAAGGTTTATAAGCGCTAATTTTAAAACTAATTTTGGAAATAAAATAGTTTTAAAACTGGCTAGTCTCTTAGCCATTAGTCTGGTAATATTTAAATGTTTTTTATGAATGGAAAATATGGAGAATGCCGTAATTAATTTAAGTTTATAAAACTCTTTGTAAATTATTCATTTTAAAAGAAGGTCTAAAATTAAATTCTAAGTTTATCTTTGTTATAATGGCCAAAAAGAAAGTCAAAAAAAGAAAAGAAATAAAAAGGAAACTCCTTCATAAGTATCGTTTAGTAATACTTAACGAAAATACTTTTGAAGAGAAGATTTCTTTTAAGTTAAGTAGGCTTAATGTTTTTGTGACGGGATCACTTTTCATGATTACTTTAATAGGGTTGACTACACTGCTTATAGCATTTACTCCTTTACGAGAATATATTCCTGGTTATTCATCAACAAGATTAAAAAAAGAAGCTACAGAGCTAACGTATAAAACAGATTCTTTAGTTAGAACCTTGAACTATACCAATAAGTATTTAGATAATATACGTATGGTTTTAAAGGGGGATATTGAAAACAATGTAATCAATAGAGATTCTCTATTTCAGCAGTTTAAATTAGACCCGGCATCTGTAGATCTTAACCCTATAAAGGAAGATTCATTATTAAGGGCCGAGGTTGCACTTGAAGACAAATACAACTTGTTTGAACGAACAATTGATAAAAAGAATTTAGTATTGTTTACTCCGGTTTCAGGGTCTGTTACCATGGGTTTTAATCCCAATGAGAAACATTATGCTGTAGATATTACAGCTTCGACCGATAGTCCTGTAAAGGCAGTTGCTAACGGAACAGTAATATTTTCTGAATGGACGGCAGATACTGGTTATGTAATTATTATTGAACATGAAGGCGGATTATTAAGTGTATATAAGCATAACGGTTCTTTGTCCAAATACCAGGGTAATATAGTAAGAGGTGGGGAAGTAATTGCTGCGGTAGGTAATACAGGAGAGCTTACCACAGGACCACATTTACATTTTGAAATTTGGGACAACGGAACACCGATTGACCCTTTAAATTATATTGATTTTAATTAGAACGAAATGTCCTTAAAGACCATTGCTGCTAAAATATTTGCACACCGTATCGCTAAAAGAACTGATAGGTGGGTCAGTAATCCTATTGAGACGCAAGAAAATGTGTTCAAAGAACTTATTTCAAAAGGCAAGGAAACCAAGTTTGGAAAGGATCATAATTTCAAAACAGTAAAAACTCACAACGATTTTATAGCGCAGGTTCCTATAAGAGATTATGAGGAATTAAAGGACTATGTAAATTTAGCCGTAGCCGGTCAAGAGGATATACTTTGGCCAGGAAAACCGTTATATTTTGCAAAGACATCAGGTACAACTTCTGGTGCTAAGTATATTCCAATTACCGAGGGTAGTATTAAAGAACAAGTGAAAGCATCTAGAAATGCTATTCTTAATTATATTCATGAAACCGGTAGGGCGGATTTTGTGACCGGTAAAATGATTTTTTTACAAGGGAGTCCCGTTTTAACAGAGAAAAACGGAGTAAAACTGGGTAGGCTTTCTGGTATTTCTGCGCACTACGTTCCTAATTATTTACAGAAAAATAGAATGCCCAGTTGGGAAACCAATTGTATAGAAGATTGGGAAACCAAGGTCAATACCATTGTGGATGAAACCAAAGATGAAGATATGACCGTAATAGCGGGCATACCTTCTTGGGTACAAATGTATTTTGAAAAACTTAAAGAAAATACCAATGAGTATGTAGGTGACTTGTTTAAGAATTTTGAGCTGTTTATTTATGGAGGAGTTAACTATGAACCTTACAGAAAGAAATTTGAAACCTTAATAGGTAGAAAGGTTGCTAGTATAGAATTGTTTCCGGCAAGTGAAGGTTTTTTCGCATACCAAAATTCTCAAAAAGAAAATGGAATGCTACTGCTGTTAGATGCAGGAATATTTTATGAGTTCGTACGATCAGATGAATTCTTTAATGAACATCCTAAAAGAATTACTTTAAAAGATGTAGAAGTTGGTGTTGATTATGTTATGATTATCACCACTAATGCAGGTCTTTGGGCATACAATCTAGGTGATACCATTCGGTTTATTTCTGTTGTTCCTTTTAAAATTGTGGTTTCTGGCCGTATAAAGCATTTTATCTCTGCTTTTGGCGAACACGTTATTGCAAAAGAAGTAGAAGAGGCTATGTTAGTGGCGACAAAGGCGACCGATGCTAGTGTAAGTGAATTTACCGTGGCACCACAAATTACCCCTAATAAAAATGAATTACCATATCATGAGTGGTTTATAGAGTTTGAAAAATTACCATCTAATATGGATGGTTTTATTCAAGAACTAGATATGGCTTTACAAAAGCAAAATAGCTATTACTATGATTTAATTGTAGGCAAAGTGCTACAGACCCTCAAAGTTACTCCGGTCAAAAACGGAGGATTTTTAGAGTATATGAAATCAATAGGAAAGCTTGGCGGACAGAACAAAGTACAACGTTTGTCTAATGACCGAAAAGTGGTTGAAAGTCTGTCAAAATATAAGGCAGAGAACAACTAGCTTTTAAATAACAAATTATAAATCGTAATTTCGTTTGAAATCATCCATGGGAAAAGCAATTACAACAACAAGAGCGCAAGAATCGACAAACGCTATAGAACGCATGTATATTACTATGCGTCATTTATTTAATAGAGGTTTTTATAAGCCGAACGGGGTTTCTGGTGAAGCTTTAAAAAATGCCTTACTACAATTAAGACCTGAAATATATGGTTCTTTAGGAGAAGATAAAGCAGAGTTAAGTGGCTTAATTTATGTGCTGGAAAGGTTACCTGAAGGTATAGAACAATGTTCTTTTATCAATTTAACTTCCGATGAGGGTTATGGTATTTCTCATATAAGCCCAATTATTCCACCTAAAAGAAGAAGGAACTGTTATCGTATAGATAAGGAGCAGATGAATATTGAGATTACTAGAGGGCGATCGGATATTTATGATATTCTTACCCACCTTACTTTTTTATTCATTGAGTCTGAAAAAATATGTAAACGTGTTTTAATAACGGATACCGAAAAAACTATAAGAGACTGGGCCAAGCTTGAGGCTGCGGTTCAAAAAGAAGAGTTAACTCAGGCAGAACGAGAAATTGCGCTTATACATACTGCAAATATATTAGGTAGGTCATTTGAAGAAATTCTAGAGGTTTATAAAAATTTTAGTACCGAAAACAATCCAGATAGATTTTTGAATGTAATCTATTGGTTAGGCAAACTAGCTATTGACGAAGAAATATCTGGAGAAAAAAGAGCGGTAACGTTCAGTGCTTTGCTAAGAGAACGATTAGGTCACCATATACACGGAGAACGTTGGTCAAATAATATTAAGGAGGTTTTAATTAAAAACAACCTTATGCATAGGCCAATTCATATTATTTCAGCGAATATGCATAGTGTTATGAATTCTTTATTTGCTAAAGCAGCCCTAAAAAAAGAATTTCCAAATACTGATTCATTAGAAATTTTTGAAGCTTTGAGTAGCTCAGGGAACGAAGCACTTAGAAAAAAGGTGACAGATTTGGCAGAAAAGAACGGTATGATCATAATGGATGATACTTCTGGCACCAATATCGATGTTCAAATATTTGATACGGCAAAAATTAAGGTAGATAATTGTTCGTATGAATTTTCTGAAGAAGACGTTGATAAAAAACCTGTTATATTTGTAATGGACTACGCATTTGGTGAGCAAGCGTATGAAACAATTGATGAGTTATTGAAACCATACAATACCAAAAAGAACCATGTGTCTTTGATAAATGTTGATTCTGTTTCAATAATGGGAAAAGCAGGTATTTTGGAAGGCGGAAAGGGAGATTTAATGATTCCTTCTGCACATATTTTTGAAGGAACAGCAGACAATTACCCATTTAAAAATGAATTGTGTGCCAAAGACTTTGAAGGTTATGGTTTAGAGGTTTTTGAAGGTACGATGGTAACGGTTTTAGGAACATCACTTCAAAACAAAGACATTCTTAAGTTCTTTCATAAGTCTACTTGGAATGTAATAGGTTTAGAGATGGAAGGCGTACATTATCAAAAAGCAATACAATCTGCTTCTAAGATACGTAAGAGTATCGGAGAAGATGTAAAAGTACGGTATGCATATTATGCATCTGATAACCCTTTGGAAACCGGTAGCACATTGGCATCTGGTGGGTTAGGAACAACGGGAGTAAAACCTACTTACCTAATTACGGATAGAATTTTAAAGCAAATATTTACTACATAAATGGCAAGCAATCAATCACCATCTTCTCAAAACAATTCTGATGAAATTGATTTGGGTCAATTATTTCAATTAATAGGAA
Organism: Maribacter sp.; assembly: GCF_039968975.1. Taxonomy (GTDB): domain Bacteria; phylum Bacteroidota; class Bacteroidia; order Flavobacteriales; family Flavobacteriaceae; genus Maribacter. The sequence continues at coordinate 28,930 of NZ_JBDVOT010000096.1, forward strand.
GGGGCTTTGATGCTGTTTTTCGTTGGATTTTAAGAGTATTTTTATATCTTAAAAAGAACATGTTTTTACTTATTGGTCTTGTGGTTGTTGGGCTTGCAATAGGCTATGGCTTAAATCAAATTATATCAAAAAAGTATAAAACTGAGGTGATTGTAAAACCTCAAATTGAAAGTAAAAACTACTTGTATGATGTTGTAGGTGAAATACAATCTAACATTAAATCAAAAGACACTTTGTTTTTTAAGTCAATAGGGATCGATAATATTGATTTTAACGGTTTAAATATTGAAATATCTAGAGTAGCAGAAGTAGGAGGGTCTGAAAGTGATATTAAATATTTAGAGTTACTTCAAAGTTTTGAAAATACAGATGCTATTGCAGATATTGTAAGGGCAGAGTTACAGAATAAAAGTTCTTTTAATCATAGAATAACTTTCTCTTATAAAGATGCCACTTTCGGGAAGGTGTTCGCAGAGAAAGCAGTTAATTACATTAATACTAATACCTACTATAACAATCTTCTAGAAGTATACCGAAAAAATGCTATGGGTCGTATTGAGGCAAATGAAAAGCTGTTAAAACAAGTAGATGAAATTATTGAAAATTATACTGATGGTTTAGTTTCAAATAATGGTAATAGTTCAACTGAAAGAATTGTTTTAGATAATCAGGAACAAGTTAATATTGCTGATTTATTTGAATATAAAACTAGCTTAATTAGAGATATTGAAACAAAGAGATTAGAGTTAGAAGAGCGTATAGCACCTGTTAGTATAATTAATATGGGGCAACCTCAAGTAGAGCAAAAGTCTTTTTTCGGTAAAAGTATTGTGTTGATTCCTGTAATATTTGTTTCTGTGTTTTTTATACTAGCTGCGGTGGTATATTTAAATAAGAAAGCGCAATCTTTAATATAAATAATGGCAGACCTCCGATCTAATAACCGCACAGTTTTAATTACTGGTGGCGCTGGTTTTATTGGGAGTAATTTTATTCCTTATTTTTTAGGAGAGAACGCTAGTGTTAAGGTTGTTAATTTAGATGAATTAACCTATGCTGGAGATCTAGGTAACCTTAAGGGAGTTGAGAATCATCCAAATTATACATTTGTAAAAGGGGATATATGCGATAACCTTTTGGTTAAGCATTTATTTGAGGAATATAACATTAGTGGTGTAATAAATTTTGCAGCAGAATCTCATGTAGATAATTCAATAGATTCTCCGAGGCAATTTATAAAGACCAACATTGAAGGCACTTTTAATCTTTTAGAAAATGCTAGAATTTTTTGGAAAGGAAAAAACAATAGGTTCCATCACATATCAACTGATGAAGTTTATGGTTCTTTAGGGGAAAATGGATATTTTACAGAGGAATCAAACTACCTGCCTAATAGTCCATACAGTGCATCTAAAGCAGCTTCTGATTTTTTGGTCAGAAGCTATTATCACACCTATGGCATGAACGTAGTGACCAGTAATTGCTCCAATAATTATGGCCCTAAACAACATGATGAAAAGTTAATTCCTACAATAATTAGATCTGCCATCAATGGTGTAAAGATTCCCATTTATGGGAATGGAAAAAATGTAAGAGATTGGTTATTTGTTAAGGATCATTGTACAGGTATAGACTCCATTTATCACAAAGGAAAGGCGGGAGAAACTTATTTGTTAGGGGGGAATAATGAATATAATAATTTAACGATAGCGACGAAGATTTGTAAAATTTTAGATTTAAAAATCCCTAAAAAAAAGGGAAGCTATAAAGGTCAAATTGAATTTGTTGAAGATCGTCTAGGACACGACTTTAGGTATGCAATTGATGCGTCTAAGGTTTCAAAAGAACTGAGTTGGAAAGCTAATGAAAGCTTTGATTCTGGTTTAGAAAAAACTGTTGACTGGTATTTAAAAAAATATCAACTTTAAATTTATGAAAGGAATCATACTTGCAGGTGGTACTGGATCACGTTTATGGCCATTGACAAAGACTTTAAGTAAGCAGCTCATGCCTATTTATGATAAACCAATGATATATTACCCGTTGTCCACTTTAATGACTACAGGTATACGAGAAATTCTGATAATTACTACTCCTCAAGATTTACTTTTATTTAAAAAGTTACTTTCAGACGGTAGTCAGTTAGGTTGTAGATTTGAATATGCCGTTCAAAAAGAACCAAAAGGGTTAGCGGAGGCATTCATCATTGGTAAAGATTTTATTGGCTCCAATAAGGTTGCCTTAATTTTAGGGGATAATATTTTTTATGGTAATGGTCTTGAGAGATTGTTGAAGGAAAATTATAAGCCGGAAGGAGGTATTATTTATGGATATCACGTGAATAATCCAAAAAGATATGGTGTAGTTGAATTTGATAATAAGGGAAAGGCTATTTCGATTGTTGAAAAACCAGAAACACCTAAATCTAATTTTGCTATACCAGGAATCTATTTTTATGATAATGAAGTAGTTGAAATTGCTGAAAACATAGAACCAAGTAGCAGAGGAGAATTAGAAATTACAGATGTAAATATTGCCTATTTGAATAAAGGTAATTTGAAAGTAAGTGTACTTGATAAGGGAATTGCATGGTTAGATACTGGCACATTCAGTTCTTTAATGCAAGCATCTCAGTTTGTACAAGTAATAGAAGAACGACAAGGTTTAAAAATTGGATGTATTGAAGAGATAGCTTTTAGACAAGAGTTTATAAATGCTAGTCAATTACAAAAATTGGCTGAACCTTTGTTAAAGAGTGGTTATGGTGAATATTTAATGAATTTGATTAAATGAAAATAACCGAAACAAAATTAAAAGGTTGCTTAATTATAGAGCCTCAAATGTTTGAAGATAATAGAGGTTTTTTTTTTGAAGTCTTTAAAAAAAAAGAACTAATTAATTTTTTAGGGTATGAAATTGATTTTGTGCAGGAAAATAAATCTCTTTCTAAAAAAGGTGTTTTAAGAGGACTTCATTTTCAAAAGGGAGATAGCGCACAAGCCAAGCTAGTTTCAGTTCAAAAAGGCGAGGTAGTTGATGTAATCGTTGATGTTAGACCTGATAGTGTAACTTTTGGCGAACATATTAAGGTGCGTTTATCAGATGCAAATAATAAAAGCATTTTTATACCAAAAGGTATGGCACACGGATTTGTGACCCTTACCGACAATGTAATATTCACCTATCTATGCGATAACTATTATGACCCTAAAATGGAATCTGGAATTTTATACAATGATTCTGACTTAGCCATAGATTGGGGATTAACTTCATCTGAATTAATAGTTTCAGAAAAAGATTTGATTTTACCAACTTTTAAAGAATTGATGCAATGAAGAAGGTCTTAGTTACGGGAGCAAATGGGCAGTTAGGGCAATGTTTACAGAAAATAGCTGCGCAGTTTAAAAACTTGGAATTCACTTTCAAAAATTCTAAAGATTTAGATATTACAGATGTTTTATCAATTAAAAAAAGCTTTGATCTCGTTGATTTTGACTATTGTATTAATTGTGCAGCATATACCGATGTTGAGCAAGCCGAAAAAACACCAGATATAGCATTTAGGGTTAATGCAGAAGGTGTCAAAAATCTTGCTTTTGCTTGTAAAAAACATGAAGTTGGACTAATTCATATTTCTACGGATTATGTTTTTGATGGTGAAAAGAAAGAACCCTATTTTATAGAAGATATACCTAACCCAATTAATGAATACGGAAAATCTAAATTGTTGGGCGAAAAATATATTCAGGAGATAATGGATGATTATTGTATTATTAGAACTTCTTGGTTGTATTCGGGATTTGGAAAGAATTTTTATACAACAATTTTAAATATTGCAAAGGTCAATCACACACTAAAAATCTCTAACACTCAAGTTGGTTATCCAACGAACGCTTTAAACCTTGCTAAATTTATTAATCAACTAGTTATATTAGCTAATTTTGATTCAAATTTATATCATTTTACAGATAAGGTTGAAATGACATGGTTTGAATTTGCTAAAAAGATTTTAAAAACAGAAAACCTTTCAAATAAAGTAATAATTCATAATGATAAATCAACTTATCTTGCGGCAAGACCAATAAATAGTAGGCTTGATTGATTTTTAACATGAGGTTTTCTGAAAAATTTTAATTGATGCAAAAGTTTAAACTTCTACTAGATAAGTACAATAACATTGTCCAAAATTTTTCTTACTTAACATTATTACAAGTTTTTAATGTGTTTTTTCCAGTTATCATTTATCCTTTTTTAATTGATTTGTTTGGATTAGAATTGTGGGGAAAAATAGTTTTGGCGCAATCGTTAGCACTTTACTTATCTCTATTCATAGATTTCGGTTTCGATAGGTTTGCGGTAAAAGAAGTTTCAATTTATAGGGATAATGCTATAAAATTATCTGAAATAGTTTCATGTATAGTACCGCTTAGAATTTTCTTTGGCATCCTTGTTTTCGCTATTTATGTAATTGTGGTTATGAATGTTCCATTTTTTAAAGGAGATGAAACCTTATACCTTTTATTTTACGCCTTAAATTTTAACTTCATTCTATTCCCTAAATGGTTTTTTCAAGGAGTGGAAGAAATGAAATATATTGTTATTATAAATGTTTCTGTTAAAATTGTCTTTGTTATTTTAATGTTCCTGACTATTAAAAGTGCTGCTGATTTTTTGAATGTGCCCATTTTCTTTGGTGTCGGAGCATTTATAGGTGGTGTTATTGGTTTAATAGTAATGTTCAATTATAAAAAGGTAAGTTTTAGGTTTTATAGTTTTAATCGTTACTATTATTATGTGAAAAGTAGTTTTTATCTCTTCGCTTCTACGTTTGTTATTTCTATAAAAGATCGCTTTAATGTATTTATTGTTGGATATTTTTTAGGAATGCAAGAGGTGGCACTTTATGATATTTCTATAAAACTAATTTCATTTATTACACAGCCTATTGAAGCAATAAATGGAGCTATATACCCAAAAGTGGCTAAAGACTTAAATATGGATTTTGTAAAGAAAATTGCTTTTTACAGCTTCCTTTTTGTTTTGGCGATGGTTTTAGTGACACAAATTTTTTTAACCGATATTTTTCACTTTTTGAATGTCAATGAAATACTAAATGAAAATGAAATTAGAATATTCTTGTTTAGTTCTCTATTCCTTACTCTATCAGTTTTCTTAGCTAGAAATTGTTTTATTGTTTTCGATAAATTTAAACTTCTTTTTCATTCGATGCTAATGTCTTCAGGGCTTTACGTGATTTTAATATGTATTTTGTATTTCTCTACCCAAATAACTTTTAAGTATATTGTTCTTGTAGTCTTTATTGTTTATATTTTTGAGTTTTTATATCGATATTATTTAGCAACAAAATATAATCTTATATCTATGGGCATTAGGTCAAAATTGGGAAAATATTATTATAATGGTGGGGCTTATAGCTACTTAGCAAGACCTTTAGTTTATTTATTCGATTTATATAGGCATCGTATAGTCAATGAGAAATCCTTTACTGAGAATCGTTTTAAGAGAAGAATGGGTTATGAATTGGACCTAGAAAATCCTAAAACATTAAATGAAAAGATTCAATGGTTAAAATTATATGATAGAACTCCACTACATACAATTTGCGCGGATAAGATTGCAGTAAGAGAATATGTGGGAGAGAAAATCGGTAAAGAATTCTTAGTACCGTTAATTTTGGTGACAGAGGAAATTCAAGATATAAGTTTTGATAATTTACCCAATGAATCATTCATAATTAAAACGAATCATGATTCAGGTAGTTATAAGATTATAAAGAATAAAAATTACGTTGATGATTGGAATGCTTTGAGAAACTTTTTCTTAAAAAGTCTAAATTCAAATTTTTATTTTAAGTCTAAAGAATGGCAATATAAAAATATACCGCCTAAAATATTAGTAGAAAAATTATTAATAACAAAGGAAGGTAATATACCGGAAGATTTTAAAGTTCACTGTTTTGATGGTAAACCTGAGTTTATTCAAGTAGATTTTGATAGAGGTACAGATAATCATACTAGAAATTGGTATGACAAGGATTGGTCAAGAGCAGAGTTCCATTGGGCTATTAAATTAAAATCAGGAAAAGAGACTATACCGAATTCTTTTGATATTGATAAGCCCAAAACACTAAATAAAATTATTGAATTAGCTGAAAAACTTTGTAAACCATTTTCTTACGTAAGAGTCGATTTTTATTCTTTAGATGATGAAAAAATTTACTTTGGAGAAATTACTTTTCATCATGATTCTGGTTTTAGGCCTATTATTCCCAAAAAATGGGACTATAAACTTGGAGATATGGTAACATTGCCAGACCATAATACTATAGCTTAAAAAATATGAAGATAAGAGTGGTGTTTTTACTCCCATCACTTGGTGGTGGTGGCTCTGAGAGGGTTTTTATGAATTTGTGCAAGTATTTTGACAAGGACAAATTTAAAGTTGTTTTATGTCTTTTAAAAAAAGAAGGTGAGTTTTTGTCACAAATAGAAAGTGATCCAACTATAGAGATTCATGACTTAGGAGTGTCAAGAGTTCGTTATTCCATTTATCCTATCATAAGGTATCTTCGTAAGGAACAACCTGAAATTGTTTTATCTACACTGGGTCATTTAAATGCCTTATTATCTGCTGTTTCTTTTATGATTCCTAATAATGTTAAGATAATTGGGAGAGAATCAAATATAGTGAGCATGAGTAATCATAATAAAATCACCTTGCTACTTTATAAACTCTTTTATAAAAACTTTGATAAAATTATTGTTCAGAGTAATGATATGGAGGTAGATTTGAGAAATCTTGTTCATAATTTTAGAAAAGATCAAATAGTTAAAATTAATAACCCGGTAGATTTAGAGCATATTCAAGTTTCAATGCAAACTAATGATGAACTACTTCCTGTCAATAAAATCAATTTAATATCTGTTGGTAGTTTAACACACCAAAAGGGATATGATATACTTTTAAAATCATTTTCTAAATTTAAAGATAAGAATAAGTATCACATTTCTATAATAGGGAAGGGTAAATTAAAAGATGATTTAATCGATTTGATTAAAGAATTAAATATTGAGGAACATGTATCGCTTCTTGGCTTTAGAGGTAATCCATATAAATATATTGCTAAAGCCACAATATTTATATCAAGTTCTAGATTTGAGGGCTTCCCTAACGTGGTTTTAGAATCACTTATTTGTGATGTACCTGTCATAGCGAATGCTTATAAAGGTGGCATTAATGAAATTATTGATAAACCTCTATTTGGTAAAATTATTGATTTAGAAGATAATCAGGCTTTTGAGAGAGCATGTGAGGAGTTTACTTCTAAAGATTTACCTCAAAAAAGAATAAGTAAAGAGATTAACAAAAGATATGGAATAAAATCTATCGTAAATATATATCAAGATTTAATATTAAATATGTAAATTATTTTTGATGATATATTATGTGGTTCTTTATATTTATTTTTTTACAATTTCTTTTCTGCAAACCATATTAAATAAAAAAATTCGGAGTTTATTTTTGACATTATTTGTTTCTGTTGCTTTGGTATTAACTTTTAGAGGAACGGATGGTATTGATACTGAAAATTATTTGTCATTTTTTAATGATATTGGACACAAAGTAAAAGGATATGATGGCTTAGATTTAGGTTTTTTATACATTTCTACGTTAATTAAAACTCTTTATAATAATGAGATTTTTTATTTTTTCTGTATTGCTGTAATATCAGTCGGTATAAAATTTAGAGCACTTCTAAAACTATCTCCATTGCCAATAATTAGTGCATTTGTATTATTTGGAACATACTTTTTATCTCTTGAAGCAAACCAAATTAGGCAAGCTATGGCATTAGGGGTTGGTCTTTTTTCTCTTTATTTCATTATTGAAAAAAAGAAAATTTTGTTTTTTGCATCTATATTTTTAGCTGCTTCGTTTCATATTTCAGCAATTATTTTAATTCCAGCTTGGTGGCTGTACGATTTGAAAATAAAGAGGAATACTTTACTGACGTTATTAGGTATATCATTTTTATTTGTTTTTATATCCTTGGTAGAAGTATTACAATTCACTGTTAAGTTTAGTTTTTTTTTAGGTGAATTTATTTTCTCTAAATTATTGAATTATGCTTCAAAAATGGAAAGAGTTGGATTTTCGCCAATTCAAATATGGTATATATTTATTTCAGTTATTTTTGTAGTTGAGAAAAAAAGGATAAATAACCCCATATACTCTTTTTTACTTAATTTATTTATTCTGGGTGTTTCTCTCAATTTTTTCCTAAATAGCTTTTCATACATGATTAGAATCACATATTATTTTATTGCTGTTGAAGGAATTCTATTAGCATTTTTAATCAAAGATTCTAAAATGGGTGCTAGAATTATATTTTTTATTATAGCTGCTTTAATGTTAGCACTTAAAAACTACAAATACTATTATGCAAACCTTGAATTTTTTCAATGAAAAAGGTATTACATTTATTTCCAGCTTATAAAATAGGAGGGGCTCCTGTCAATGTACTAAGATTCATAATAGGGAGTAAGGGTAAGGTTAATAATTATGCTGCAGCTTATAAAGTTGATGACCAACTTTTTAATGACTATGTTCATGAGTCAAAAGAAAGTTTTGATGTTGATTTAACTAGTTTTAAATTGAAATCGTTTGTAAAACTACTTAAGATTGTTAGAAAGATTAAACCTGATATTATTCATGCTAACGGAAAAGGTGGTGGGCTATATGCTTTTTTGTTATTCATATTTTATAGAAAGAAAATATTTTACACATTTAGAGGATTTCATATAAAATATACGGGCATCAAACATAAATTTCATATTTATTTCGAAAAATTATTTTCCTTGTTTTATGTAAAAGCAGTTGCTGTTAGTTTTTCTGAAAAAGAATTTTATTTAAAAGTTACTGGTGTAAAAGCAGAAAAAGTAGAGGTAATAGGAAATGGCGTGGAAATTTCACAAAGGTCATTACCTATGAATATGCAAACAGTGGTAGACAAGTATAGAATTAACATTGTTAGCCTATCAAGAATAGATGAGGTTAAAGACATTATAACAATGGTGAAAAGTTTTGATCGATTAAAAAATGCAGATGCTGCTCTTCATATAATGGGAGGATTCCTAACAGGTGACAAGTCATATAAAGACGAAGTCGACAAATTTTTAAAAAGCTTATCCAGTAAAGGTCACATTTATTTATGGGGAGATATACAAGGTGCTGGTAATTATGTGAGTAATTTTGATATATATTTGTCAACTTCATTATCCGAAGGTTTACCTACTTCAATTATTGAGGCTGGCTTAAGTAAGGTTCCTGTGGTTGCTTCAGACTGCAATGGCAATATCGATTTAATAATAGATGGTCAAACAGGTTATTTGTTTTTGAAGAAAGATGTTAACGGGCTAGTTGAAAAGCTCCGTTTATGTATTAATCAATTGGGTTCAAAAGAGCAATTAGAAATTTTGAAGAATAACTTAAATCAGATGAACACATATTCTATTAATTCGCACGTAAGTAAATTAATGAAGCTATATTTTAAAAAGGATTGAAAGTTTTACAAGTAAATAAATATTTTTTTCCTGATATCGGTGGAGTTGAAACTGTTGTAAATCAATATGCTCAAGCATTAAACGATTATCATACAGTTAAAGTCTTATGTGTTCATAAGGATTTTTGCCTCAATACGGTTGAGGAGAATATTAATGGAATTGAAGTAATTAGATGTTCATCTTTTGGAACCTTTATGTCTATGCCTATTTCGTTTTCTTTTTTTTACTATTTTTTTAAATATTATAGAGAATTTGATGTTTTTCATTTTCATGAACCTTTTCCCTTAGCTTCAATTTTGTCTTTATTTTTAAATGAAAAGAAGAAAATTATTGTGACCTGGCATAGTGATATAATTAAACAAAAGTCATTAAAACGTTTTGTTGAATATTTTCAATCGTTTCTATGTAAAAAGGCATCTATTATCACTACTACATCGCCTAATTTACTTGGTTTTTCTGCGGTTTTAAAGAAGTATTCTAATAAGGTTTGCATATTGCCATTAGGTATTGACTTCGATTTTGAAAATAAAGAATATCCTTTAGGTGAATATATCCTTTGTTTGGGAAGACTATCATACTATAAAGGTATTGATATTCTTTTAGAAGCCTTTTTAAAAACTGAAACGGATAAAGAGTTGTTAATTATAGGTGATGGGGATAAAAGTATAGTCGAATTAATATTAGCTACTCAACGAAGCACAAGTAAAAAGATCAAATTTATTAATCGATTTGTAAATGAGAATGAAAAGCAAAGTTTTTTGCAAAACTCTCTTTTCTTTGTATTCCCCTCTATAGCTGCGAGTGAAGCTTTTGGTATTATACAACTTGAAGCCATGTCTTATGGTAAACCAATTATAAATACCAATTTGCCTACAGGCGTGCCTTATGTGAGTTTAGATAATGTAACTGGAATAACAGTTGAACCCTCTAATATATTAGAGCTTACCGAAGCTATAGATAAATTATCTTTTGACAAGGAATTAGTTATTCAAATGGGGATAAATGCTAGAGAAAGAGTTGCCACTCATTTTTCTAATTCACAAATTATGGCCGAACTATTGGATATCTATGATAACTTATGAAATTAGATAAAGATTTTTTCGGCTTTTATATTTTTGCATTTATTTTACCATTGCCATTACCATTAATAGTATCATCCTTAGCCGCCGCTATATTAATAATAAACGGTCTTATTTTATTTAAAAAACCAATTAGTGTTGATTTTTTGTCTTTAGCTTTTTTTTTATTTTTTAGTTCTGACTTATTGTCTTTGTTTTTCTCTGGAAGAAGCCTTCTTGATAATACCATAATTAATGATGTAAAGATAATTTGTGCAGTTTTGCCTTTAATAGTATTTAACATTAAGCTGAAATTTAAACTTAAAACTTTACAGTCTTCTATACTTAAGGTGTTTACGTTTGGTGTTTTATGTTATATTATATATTGCATATTTTACTATTTTTATTTTATATACACCCACCCTCGATATACTGTTCAGATTGATAATTATTTATTTTGGGCAATAGAAAATAATTTTCCCGGCACTTATCATAGAA
>NZ_JBDVOT010000097.1:0-4693 GCF_039968975.1 Maribacter sp.
ATTAGCACCCAAAGAACCATAGATTGCAGCTGAAGCAGCATCTTTTAATACTTCTAAACTTTCAATATCATTTGGGTTTACTGTTGCTAAATTACCTGAAATAGGGAATCCATCAACTACGATTAGCGGGTCAGAATCTCCAGATACCGAAGAAGCGGCTCTAATCTGAATTTTTGGTGCAGAACCTGGTTCTCCACTTTGATTTTGAATTCTTACCCCAGGTAATTTACCTACTAATGCGTCATCTACACGAGCAACTTGAACTGCGGCAACCTCTGCACCACCAATTTTAGCTACTGAACCTGTAAGATGAGATTTTTTAACAGTACCATAACCTACAACAACAACCTCTTCAAGTTGGCTGGCATCTTCGGCAAGAACTACATTTAAAGTCTGTTGACCAGTAATGTCAACTGCTTTTGTAGCATATCCTATTGAAGAAAATTCCAATACGTCTCCAGCAGAAACTGTAATGGTGAAATTACCATCAAAATCTGTAGAGGTACCTGTTGTTGTATTTTGAATAACAACATTTGCACCTGGTACTGGCATACTTGTCTCGTCGGTAACTGTACCGGTCAAAGTATATCCGTCTTGTGCGAATAAGGAGATGTTGAGTAACAACATCATCACTAATGTTAATTTTGTTTTTAAATTCATTTCTAGTCTTGTTATGTTAATTTAAGTTCGACTTTGTCAAGTCTGATTAAAGCATTCTAAAATGAAAAAGCATAACATTTTCATTTTACATCTGTTTTTGTTTCCCTATATTTTTAATTTGAGAAAGTTTGAACAGTAAATAGTACATTTTTAGTTTTAGTCCTTGAGAAGGAATAAAAGATGTTTCCGTAAATGTGTTAATCTGATTTTTGTGTCATTGAGTTTTGTTGAAGTTTAAGTTCGAATTTAATTTGAGTATTGTTGATTAATTTGGTTTTCCAAACTGGTTATCCAATTTGGTTTACCAAATATATGTTATTTATTCGTTAAAAAAAGAGAAATATTCATTTTAACAACTTTTAGATTGGTTTAATTTTTGAATTCCGCTTTTAAGCCTAGTGAATATTGAGGATATGGCATTTCGTTAACAATTGTGATATTTTAAAAAAAAAGATATTTTGAACTATTTAGAGTAATCTTATGTCTTCATATCACTTCTAAATAGCTAGATTTGAACGATTTTCCTCTACATATTCTATCAACTTTTTAGTGGAGTTTGGTAAGTTTATAAAGTAGATTTTTACTGATTTTCAAAATTTTCACATAGCATAATGTATCAATATGAACACTGATTTAGAACAATACGCATATATACCCTTAAAACAATTTTCTAATAGGGTTTGGCGAACTTATGAAGGAGGCGCACTTATAGATAGATGGAAAAAAGATAGTCCAGAAGTTGATGGCAGCATGCCAGAAGAGTGGATCATGTCTACAGTAACAGCTAGAGGTAACGGTAGACCGGAAGATGAGGGTCTGTCTATGGTCGAAACTCCTACGGGTACCTATTCTTTGAAAGAATTGGTAGATTCAAATAAAGAATTGTATTTGGGTAAGTCGTTAGCGGATAAATTTGGAGCTACAGGTGTCTTGATCAAGATGCTAGATTCAAAAGAAAGATTAACGATACAAGTACACCCAGATAAAGATTATGCTAAAACAATGTTGAATTCCGCCTTTGGTAAAACAGAGTCTTGGTATGTATTGAACAAGCGTGAAATAGGTGGAGAGAAAAGTGTCATTTATATGGGCTTTAAAGAAGGAGTTACCAGAGATCAGTGGGAAACTCTTTTTGTAAATCAAGATATTGAGGGTATGCTCAACAGTCTACATAAAATTGAAGTGAACCCTGGTGATGCCTATATGATTTATGGCGGAGTGCCACATGCTATTGGTAGTGGTTGTTTTTTAATGGAAGTACAAGAGCCTACCGATTATACTATGCGTGTAGAAAAAGTTACTCCTGCAGGATTAACAATTTCTGATGAATTAATACACCAAGGGGTAGGCGAGCAAAATATGTTGGACTGCTTTCATTATAATGGTTGTTCTTATGAAGAGGCAATAAACAGATGGAAGGTTTCACCAAAGACAATAGATTCATCTGAAACACATACTTTAAATACCATTTTTAACGGAACACATACAGATTGCTTTGGACTAAGCGAATTAGATTTAGATGGGGCACATACCATCAAAGCGAACGGAAGCTTTTTCGTTGCCGTTATATATTATGGTGATGGCACGGTAATATGTGGAGGTAAAGAATATAGTTATGCACAAGGTGATGAAATATTCTTTTCGGCAGCTATAGATGAGGTGGAGTTTAAATCTACCGAAGCATCGAAAATCTTATTATGCTATCCACCTAGTTAAGGAAGAGATTGAACAACTATTATTCAATTCAGAAGATGATAAAGAAGGGCTTATAATATTCAAATGAATTGTAAGCCTTTTTCTATTGCAATCTAAATGATTGTATCAGATGTAATACTAAATGAAATCAATAAAACCGTTCAGGGCAACATAGAGCATATAGCAATTGAAAATAAATGTGGCTCCCAAAGCTAAGTTTAATTCTAGACCAATTTTATGTTCTTTCATTATATTCTTGTTATTTAAAAGAAGAAGAAGAAAGAGTGTTATCAATGGCATCACAAAAGGACTTAATGCTTGAGAGGCAATTAAAATCCAAACTGGTTTTCCTCCTAATAATGGTACAATTAGACCAGATAAGGCTACCAAGACTACAATTAGTTTATAAAGAGGCTTTTTCATGTCTCTTTCTGTGCCGGTATAATCAGCAACAAGCCATGGAAATAATAAAAGATTAGGGAAAATTGAAGATAGTCCCGCACCAATGATTCCTAAAGTAAAAAGGGTAAGGGCAAAATCCCCTGCCCATGGTCCTAACGCATGCATCATATCTGTAGCGTCATCTACCGGTGCTCCTTTAAAATATAATGTACCTGTAGCGCTTATCATTATGGCAAGGCTAATGAAAAAGGTCATGATCATAGATGACATAGCATCTTTATTTTCGGTCTTTAAGTCTTTTAGTCCCCAGTTTTGCTCTTGAACTAAAATGCTACGAGATGCCAAACATACGCCCGCCATTGTAGTACCTACAATTCCTGCAATTACCAAGCCGTTGTTGCTACCTTTTGGTAATTCTGGAAAGAATTCGGTTATAGATGTGCCTGCTTCTTTGACAACCATAAAACTGGTAACGATAAATGCAAGCGCCATAAAGCCTACCATGATACTCATGGCCTTTATAAAATTTTCGTGTTTACCAGTCCAGAACAGTGCTATTAATAAGGCGATAAAAAATATGGCGACGATTGGTGCATTTAGAAAAGATATGGAGGTCTTTACAGAAATCCATTCCATGGTAACTTCTGCTACTACGCCCATAACACCTATACAAGATGATACTATGGAAACGAGTAATGCAGCAATAATAAAAATTGTAAGCGGCTTGCCAAAAGTTTGTTTAAAATTGAACATTAGGGTATTACCGGAAACAATGGTCAACTTACTTATGGAAACTAATAAGAAGTAGGTGAAGAAACATGATAGTAAAAGTGCCCATGACAGGCTTAGCCCATATTTTGCACCAGATACTACCATAGAGGTAACGCTGCCGGTACCTACAACATAACCTATAATAAAAAATGCTGGACCAAAATCTTTAAGACGTTTTTTATATTTTCCTGAGAAGGATATATTCTTTGTTGTCATAAAAATTGGTCCAGCATTTAAATGTTATAAAACAGTATTGTTGTTCAGCTGCTCTTAGTTACTGTAACGGCTGAAAACAGTTGTAACTTTATTCCTTATCTCCAAAATAGGATGGACCCACACCGCTTAAGAAATCTTCTCTTACGGGGCTAAAAGTGTCAATTAGTTCACCTTCTTCAAGGCAAACTGCACTATGTAATAAATTTGGCTCAATGTAAACACCGTCTCCAGCTTCTACTATCTGTTTTTCGCCGTCAATTACAAATTCGAATTTACCTGATACACAATAAGTAGCCTGTGTATGAAAATGTTGGTGTGGTGCGCCTAAAGCTCCTTTATCAAATTTTACTCTTACCATCATAATTTGGTTGTCATATCCTAAAAATTTTCTTGACACTCCACCGCCAAGTACTTCCCATTCCATGTCTTTTGTGATAACGTACTTTTCGCTAAATCTCTTCATAACTATTGATTTTCTGTTTTTATTTAAAATAATATGAGCCAGACCACTCATAGTTCTTATCGTTAATATTTAATGTATGTGTTTCCTCTTTTGAAGCATTATTGTTTGCAATGATAAATACCTTAGTAATGTCGTTTACAGTAGTAATTGAAATAGCAGTGTAATCTACATTATCCAAAATTACTTTAAGTTCCTTAATATTGCTATTAGAATTAATGGCAGATTCTGTAACGGGGCTATAGCTTCCATGCGACTCTGTAATTGAAACAAATATGGTGTTTTGAGTTTCTTTCCTACGGATTATAAAACCAGGCTCTCTTCTTAAGTTGAACTCAGCATCGTTTGCACCTATTCTTACAAATCTAAGTTCGTCATCTTTTGAAATTGTCGATGTCAAGGTGTAGAATTTACCTTTGTCTAACCAGCTTATTTTTGTGTTTTCTTCCGTTGTACTTCCACAACCTTCAGACCAAAGATGTTGATATC
>NZ_JBDVOT010000098.1:0-4115 GCF_039968975.1 Maribacter sp.
TCTTTATCTGAACTACCACTACCTGAACCTTTCTTAAGACCGATAACACGATCTACAGATTTAAAAAAACGTGGCAATGATATCGGTTTTACTAAATAATCTATCGCTTGTAGTTCAAAACTTTTCAAGGCATGCTCTTCATGTGCCGTGGTCATAATAACAAACGGCTTTTTATGAAGCGTACTCAAAAATTCCAGGCCGTCAAGAAAAGGCATATTAATATCAAGAAACATAATATCTACATGATGGTCTCTTAAAAAGGTAGATGCATCTAAGGCATTAGAAAATGTACCTTCTAATTGCAATTCTTTTACTCTTTCTATATAGTTTTTAAGCACATTTACTGCCAATGGTTCATCATCAACTACTATCACTTTCAAAATCATATCACCTTAAGCTTTAAAAAAACATTGAACATATTATCTTCCTCAAAAATCTTTAAATCGTAATCATTTTTACCATACCCCAACTCTAAACGTTTTTTAACATTCGAGAGTCCAATACCACCACGCTTTACAGGGTAAACATATTCTTTATTTACCAATGGTATGGAGTTCGACACCTTAAAATCCATAAATTCCTCATCGACCTTGATATCGATTAAAATCTTCATTTCTCCTATATTTTTATTAGCTCCATGTTTGAAACAATTTTCAATAAGAGGAATCAGTAGCATAGGTGATATTTTACAATTGGTAAGATTACCTGAGATATTCATATCTATCTTCAAAGAATCATCAAACCGAATACGCTCCAAATCTATGTAATTTCTAATACAATTAATTTCACTGGTTAAATCTTGACGCTGTTTTTTAGTAGCATACAACAAATAGCGCATTAGTTCTGACAACTTCAAAATAACCTCTGGTGCCTGATCAGATTTTTCTAAGGTCAAAGAGTATATATTATTTAAAGTATTGAAGAAAAAATGTGGCGATACCTGAGACCGCAAAAACCGAAGTTCTGTTTTAAGTTGTCGTTTTTCAAGATCATGAAGCTTACTACTTTCCCTTAACCAATCTACGGTAAGCTTAATTGCTGTAAAAAATGAAATTACATATACCTCACCTATCATACTTTGTACAGCAAAACCAACGGTGAGTGAATCTACAACTTCATTTGCTTCAGGCATAACATCTGTACTTACCAAGTAATAAGTAAGGTTATATTTAAATAAAAGCATCAAAACCAAAGACAATAAAATAAATACGGTATACTGAAAATACTTTTTAGTATAAATGAATTTAGGCATTAGATAATAGGCATTCAAATACGCTAAAAACATATGTATAGGAAAACCAATTAAATTGGTACGTAGTGAGAGCAGAAAATCATCATGTATAAACGTCCAACGAAAAGTATTGAAGATGAAGTAAACGGACCAAAATAAAATATGATGCCAAGGTTTGATCTCACTTGTACCAAAAAACTTTGGTCTGCGTAAAAACTTCATTAATCTAATATCCACAATTGAAAATTAGTGTTTTTAACCGAACAATACGTAATTAGATAATGGTAATTAAAAAAACATTATTAAAGTATGCCATTCTATAAAGAACATACTAAAAAAAGTGACATTTAAGACAAATACAAATCAACCAGACCATCAGGAGTAGTCACAAAAATACTTTTGTTTTTGCGATCTACTTTAGTAATGATATCATCACTTACAGGTATCAATAATTGTACACCATCTTTTTCAACTTCAAACAAGGCCTGTGCCGTAGTATCGTTGACACTTTGTATAATACCAATATCACCGTGAACAGAATCTATCATAGAAAAACCGATAATTTCGTGGTAATAAAACTTATTACCTGAAAGTTTAGGCAACATGGTAAGGGGTAAATAGAGTCCAGACTTCATAATGCGATTAGCATCAGATTCTGATTTCACCTCTTCAAAATCTATACGAAGTAAGTTAGATTTGTGAAGTCGACATCTTTTAATAAAAAATGGAACCAGATTGTTTCCTAAAGAAACGAATACTGATTCCATGTTTTCGTAAATCTCGGGGTCATCGGTATCTAGTTTTACTAGAACCTCACCTTTGAAACTATATTTTGAAACGATATTACCTAGGTAGAAACAATCTTCCTTTCGCATCGTCTCTTAAGAATTATGCTTTATCTTCTTCAGCAGCAGGTGCTTCTGTAGCTTGCTCTGGCTCACCAGCAGCTTCAACAGCTTCTACTTCTTCTTCAGCACTTTCTCCTTCTGGAGTTTCTGGTAATGCAGCAGCTGCAGCTTCAGCGGCACGCTTATCATTAACTTCTTTCTCAGCTTTTAGCGCAGCAGCTCTAGCATCAGCTTTAACTTTATCTATACCACCAACTTTATCGGCAATAGCAGCTTCTTTTTCAGTAACCCAAGCATTGAACTTTTCTTCAGCTTGCTCTTCAGTCAATGCACCTTTACGTACACCACCTAATAAGTGATGCTTTAAAAGAACACCTCTGTAAGAAAGAATAGCTTTAGCAGTATCTGTTGGTTGTGCACCGTTTTGTAACCACTTTACAGAACTATCAACATCAAGTTCAATTGTTGCAGGGTTTGTATTAGGATTGTAGATACCTAATTTCTCTAAAAACTTACCATCTCTTTTAGCTCTTGCATCTGCAGCAACTACCCAATAGAATGGTTTTCCTTTTTTACCGTGTCTTTGTAATCTAATTTTTACTGGCATATCACATTAATTTGTAGGGTGCCCGACCCTTGATTATTAATTCTAGTTTTTTTAACTCGTTCGCCATCAGTGAGCAAAGCTAATCTGAAAGCGGGTGCAAATATAATTCAAAATGCTGAATTGGCAACAATGAATTCAAGTTATTTATTCTTTAGAAAATTATTGATTAATTACTTAAAACGAAGAAGTCATATTTAGAGCTTCAAATACCACCTTAAACAGCTATTCTAAAGTGTACAAGTAATAAAACAAAACTGACTTATATTAAAAAACCCACTTTAAAACCATACGTTAATAACTCTTTGTAAGAACCACCTTTTCAACCATCACTTTTTTGTAATTTTATACGCACTTTTTAGGTCAATGACTTGACCGCTTTTGAACACACAGAATATTCTATATGTACCTCATCTTTGATACCGAAACCACCGGTCTTCCAAAAAACTGGAACGCACCTATTACCGACACCGACAACTGGCCACGTTGTATTCAAATAGCTTGGCAGTTGCATGACGATATGGGAAATTGCATTGAGCATGAAGATTACCTAGTGCGCCCAGACGGATTCAACATTCCATATGACGCAGAACAAATTCACGGTATTTCTACAGAGCTAGCTGAACAAAAAGGTATTTCGCTGGCAGAAGTTCTTGAGAAATTCAACATTGCCATGTCTAAAACAAAATTCATTGTTGGGCAAAATGTTGGGTTCGATGTCAATATTATGGGCGCGGAGTTCCACCGTTTAGGAGTTGAAAATCCGTTACAGGAACTACCTGTTTTAGATACCTGTACCGAGCATACGGCACAATTGTGCCAAATTCCTGGTGGACGTGGCGGTAAATTTAAACTACCTACCTTAACGGAACTGCATCAATTTTTATTTGGCGAACCTTTTGGCGAAGCGCATAATGCAACTGCCGATGTTGAGGCAACTACCCGTTGTTTTCTAGAACTTATTCGTAAGCAACAATATACCAAAGAACAATTAGATGTTCAGCCCGATTATTTCAAGAATTTCTCTGAGGCGAATCCGAAGGAAATAGAACTTATCGGTCTTAAACATATCAACCTTAAGAAAGCATCGAAAAAAATAGCCGATGCACTTTGGGCTAAAGATACTGGTGGCGTTTCTCAAGAAGAAATAGAAGAAAATCTTGCCACCTTAGAAAACGCAAGTTTTGCGCACTTACACAATCACACACAATTCTCCATATTACAATCTACCATAAGCGTACCTGATTTGGTAAAAGCCGCGGCAAAAGCCAATATGCCTGCAGTTGCCATGACGGATCATGCCAATATGATGGGTGCTTTCCATTTTGTAAACGGAGTATTAAATCACAATAAAGGTGTTGTTTCTAGAAACGAAGCAAATCAAAAAAGATATGAAGCTACACAAAACGGCACCTTAGAAGAAGGGCAAGAA
>NZ_JBDVOT010000099.1:0-12479 GCF_039968975.1 Maribacter sp.
GTCTTTCTTTTGGTTTCTGGATCACTCTCACCAGCCAAATCATCCAAAAAACGTGCCGAAGCATCTACGCCTTTTACATTTAAGCCCATACCCTCGTATTGTTTCAATACATCGGTAAACTCATTTTTTCTTAAAAGACCATTATTTACAAATATGCAATGAAGGTTCTTACCTATCGCCTTATGCAACAATACCGCTGCTACAGAAGAATCTACGCCGCCAGATAATCCTAAAATCACCTTTTCATCACCAATCTTTTCTTTTAACTCTGCAACCGTTTTATCGACAAAGGCATCTGGAGTCCAAGTTTGTTCCATTCCGGCAATATGCACCAAAAAGTTCTCCAATACTTGTTTTCCATCCTTAGAATGATACACTTCTGGGTGAAACTGAATTGCATACGTTTCTTCTCCCTGAAACTTAAAAGCTGCATTTTCTACATCATGGGTACTTGCCAGTAACGTTGTATTTTCTGGCAAATGCTTAATAGTATCTGCATGGCTCATCCATACTTGACTACCTGTATCTACTTTATCAAAAAATGGTTCGTTTTCCTTAATAAAGCTAAGATTGGCACGCCCATATTCTCTTGTATTGGATTTCTCCACACTACCACCGTGAAAATGTGCCAAATACTGTGCGCCATAACAAACGCCCAATAATGGTTTTTTACCACGTATTTCAGAAAGATCCGGATGAACGGCATCTTCTCCTCTTACCGATAAAGGAGATCCAGAAAGAATCACCGCTTTATAGTCAGAAAGGTCTTCAGGTAGTTTATTATAAGGTTTAATTTCGGAAAAAATATTCAGCTCACGTACGCGTCTTCCAATCAATTGGGTGTATTGTGAACCAAAATCTAGTATCAGGACTTTATTTTGCATGGGCAAAAATAGCAAATTGACAGTTCTTGAAAAGTATCTTTTGGTATATTTAGACCGGATTTAAACATTTTTTATGAAACACATTAGTGCATTTATTTTTGGAGCAGCAATTGTTATAGCCGCATATTTTTTGGGTAACGCATATATACAAAGGGCGAACCCGCCTCAAATGATATCAGTTACCGGTTTAGGCAACGAAAATTTTACCTCTGATTTAATTGTTTGGGAAGGTCAATTTTCTACAAACAGTACTGTATTAAAGACTGCTTTTGACCAATTAAATAGAGATAAAGAAATTGTACGCCAATATTTAACGTCTAAAGGCATTGATGCAAACAGCATAATTTTTAATAGTGTGCAGACTACCGAAATGCGAGATAACCAGTATGAAAATGGTAATTACGTTGGTAGTATGTTCAGGGGCTACCAGTTAATTCAAACCTTAAAAATAGAATCTGAAGATGTTGCTTTAATTGAAGGTGTATCTAGAGAGATAACAGAATTATTGAATAAGGGTGTTCAATTCAACTCTTCGCCACCTAGATATTATTACACAAAATTAGCGGACCTTAAAATTGAAATGATTTCAAAAGCTACCGAAGATGCCAGAATACGTGCCGAAAAAATAGCTGAAAACGCAGGTAGTAATTTAGGCGATTTGGTTTCTGCAAATATGGGCGTATTTCAAATTACAGGTCAGAATTCTGGTGAAGACTATAGTTGGGGCGGTGCATACAATACCTCATCTAAAAACAAAACAGCGTCTATAACCATGCGTTTAGAATACAAAGTGAAGTAATGTTCTACTTTGATCAATGTCATTTACCGATCTAGTAAAGAATATATTAAATATAAAAGCCCGGTAATCACCCCGGGCTTTTCATTCAACCAATTATCAAACCGAATACTTAAAAAATCTTTTTCATAACAATCTGTATTCACACACTAAGTCGTAACATTTACACTAACCTTACAATTGTAAATAAACTTTGCAGATAACATCAATTTTCCGGTTGTATTGACTGGCACATAACAATATCTTTTTTGAAATGATATCTCCTTAATTATTATCATAGTATTTTTACTATTTACAGATACTAATATGATCGATTCATTTTTTGAGGAATTAAGTAATGAAATACATAATGGAGTTACTGAAAGAGGACATCCGTTCAGATTCATAACCATGGCAACGGTGGGTAACGAAACTACTGCTCGCCTACGTACCGTAGTCCTTAGAGAGGTAAATGACGATTTATGTTTAACTATTTACACAGATGGTCGTACCCAAAAGATGAAACATATTGCCGTAAACAATAAGGTTAGCTTTCTGTTATATCATCCTGAAAAAATGCTACAGCTTAAAGTTGAAGGTATTGCACAAGTAGTTACCGACACCAATAGATTAAACACGAACTGGCAAAATATTCAACCCAACAGCCGAAAAGACTACATTACAGAACATAGCCCTGGAAGTGCAATTAAAAATCCTGATCATGTGGAATATATTGAAGATAAAAACCATTTCACCATGATTGATATTAATCCATTAAAAATTGAATATTTAAAACTAAAAAGACCCAATCATATCAGGGTACTTTTTACGAAAGCCGATGATAAATGGAACGGGGAGTTTTTAGTTCCTTAATTACTATAGAAATAAAGATTTTCTTTTTCTTTACCAAAACCTATGAGACTATCTACAGGTGTAGTCTGTTTTACTACAGATTGATCGATAGTTATTTCAACTGTTCTTTCGTATTGCAATTCCAAACCGGTTAACGAATAATCATCTGCAGAAAGTATCGTTCGCTCAGGATGCAGTAAACGTAAGTTACCCGCATACGTAACGTTGGGCAATACCCATTGATAATCATCATAATTCTGATGCAATTTTCGGGAAATAGACTCAAAGCCAAAATGTACAGATGAAGGTATCTTAAATACTTTTTCTATTGGCGTTCTTATAGTTTGAATAACTATTGCACCAATAAAAACCCAATACCCTACAGCAACTGATTTTTGAACGTTTTTAAAACTTACAGATTCTGTCAAGAGTATAACAAAAGGAATAAAAAGTGGCAACAACCATCTAGTTTCTATTTTCTTACTTTGAAAGATTAGAAAAAATAAACCTAAGACCATTAATTGCGTAAAAAACATTTTAACCAACCAATTAAATTTTAGCTTATTGAAACTCACATATTTTGAAAAATAGCCAAAGCAGAGAACCACTAGAAAAGGAAACATTAAAACAAACAAGCCTTTTAAATAAATTAAAATGGGCAGAAACGAAAAACCAAATTCTGCTTCTTCTATTCCTATTTTCTCTTCTACACTAGATGCTAAAAAGGTTTGAAACTCACCAGGACCTAATAACCAATAGATATGTGGCGCTACAATTAAAGCAGAAACAAAAACCGATACAAGTATTTTAGGGTTGAAAACAATTGCTCTTAACTCCTTATCCCATAGAACAACTAGCGCAAAGGTTACCAGAAAAAATATATAATTGTATTTAGACATCATGCCCACACCTACAAACAAACCAAGTAAAAGATAATTTATAATAGATTTCCTTGCTATTAATACTTGTATGCAATAATAAGAAGCCACAACACTGAAACATAACAAACTGGTATGCGAAAGCCTACGAAAGGTAAAATCGATATATACTGGCACCAAAACAAGTGCCAACACTGCCAATTTAGATTTGTCAGCATCTTTAATTCGTAGTCCAGAAAATTTATATAACAATAATAATGTACCTGCAAACAATGCTCCTCTAAGTGAAGAGAACGCTAACTTACCTACACCAAATATGTTGTTAAAACCATATTGTAACCATGTGTAAAGTGGTGGTTGATCGTCATAACCCCAACGAAGCCATTGTGAATAATATGCTTGCTCCGCATCTTCTAGCTCTAAAGCACTTTTAAAAAAAGTAATTAACGTAATAGCTAGAAATGAAAAAATGACAAGTACCACTATCTTATCTAGAGATACTTTCTTACCAAACATTTATTGTTGCGTAATTACGGTAAAACTTAAATCTAAAGGATTTAAAGCCTCAAATAACATAGGCACTAAATCTTCGCCATAAGCTAAATAAAATTCCGAAAAATTTGACTGACGCTCTTGAAGAGATTGGTTAGGAAATATTTCATTTTGTAGTTCTGTCATACGCACTACATGATCTTTCAACTTTCTTTTCTGCGCTTGCAACAGGCGTTTTTCCAAAGCATCTAATCCTTTTTTCTGCTTTACCTCTTGTGCTTTTACGGCACCTAAAAAAGATTTATCGGTCTTTTCAGCGAGATCATACATATCTTTAAACTGTTCTTCTAACAATTTTTTCTGTGGTGAAAAGTCGATATCTATATTTGAAATTTCTCTAATCTTTTTATTGATAAGACTGTTTTGTTTTAAGAAAACATCTGTCTTAGAGATATTCATTTTCTCTAATTTATCAGCTTGTTTGTCCGTAATAATCAATGCTGAATTTCTAACCAATAAAATTGGAAAAGGAACATTCATGACCTCAAATGCCGCTTTTAATTCAAACCAATAGGCAATCTCACCGCCACCACCAATATAACAAAGGTTTGGCAAAATAACTTCTTGGTATAAAGGTCTAGCGATTACATTGGGAGAAAAACGCTCTGGGTGCATATTCATCTCTTCTATCAACTCTTCTTTAGTAAAAGAAATTGATGTTTCATTTACGATATACTGTCCTTTACTTTCTATGATTCTTTCACGAATACCTTCTTTTAAATAGAAATAATTGATTTCACGCGGATTAACCTGTACCGGATAATCAGATGAAATAGCTTCTATTTGCGTAATGCTTTCAGATACTTTCTTGAACGCTGTTTGTTCAAAAATATCTTTTTTCATGTAGGGTACAAGTGTCTTTTTTAAGTCGACATCATCTCCATCTACAATAACTAATCCGTATTCCTTGAAAATTTCATTTGCTAAAAATCGGGTTGCATCCGTTAGGTTATCGTACTTTAAATACGCATTTTCAAATAGGTCTTTTAACACCTTGGCATTCTTACTGTCCCCAATAGTTCTGGAATACAACGAAAAAACCTCCTCTAAACCTTCCGTTGGCAAATGCCCAACAGCACCAGATGCTTCTTTATTCCACTGAAATTTTAATCCCTTGAAATTAAAATAGTTGATTTCATCAAAATCGTGATCTTCCGTAGCCATCCAATAAATGGGCACAAAATTACTATCAGGAAACTCACTTTTTAATTGCTTGGTTAAATTAATAGTAGATATAATCTTGTATAGAAAATATAACGGACCGGTAAATAAATTTAACTGATGACCGGTAACAATAGTAAATGTGTTCTTCTCCTTTAATAAATCAATATTAGCTGCCGTACCTTTAGAGGTATCAGTATTTTTATATTGGTTTTGCATTGAAGAATACAACACATCTCTTTGAGCTTGGGTAAAATGCTTTCCCTTTTCTTCTATCTGCCCTTTAAAGCCTTCCATATCGGGAAACCGATTATATAATGGCTTAAGCTTAGTATCTGCGGTAGTGTAATCGCAAATTAATTTCGAAAAATAACCCGTTTTTGCTAAGGGCAAACAATCAATATCCATATAAAAAGTAAATACTTGGTAAATATAAAACCCTTTCGTTTTACATTTCCTAAATATAAGTTAATTACCGTTAGTATTAAATACTTGAATTCTCGTCAAAATACGCAGTAAATGAATATCAATTTGCATTTATTTTAATAGATTTGACTCACTCTCAACACAAATAATTATATGAAACTAATTCTACGCTACGCATTACTTTTTATTCCACTTTTAGGTTTGACCCAATTAAAATCTCCTTCAGAGTTTTTAGGCTACGAACTAGGAACCCAATTTACAAGACATCATGAAGTTGTTGATTATTACCAATATTTAGCCGAAGCTGAACCTCAGCGTATGAGCCTTATGGAATATGGTAAAACCAATGAACGCAGACCATTGATATTGGCTACAATTTCTACCAAAGAAAACATGCAAAACCTTGATAAAATTAAGGAAGAGCATATGAAAGGAATCAATGGTGAAGGCTCTCCAGATAAAGCAATCGTTTGGCTTAGCTATAATGTTCATGGTAATGAAAGTGTAAGTACAGAAGCTTCAATGCAAACCATCTATGACCTTTTTACCACTAAAAGCAGTTATCTAGAGAATATAGTAGTATTAATTGACCCGTGTATTAACCCAGATGGTAGAGATCGCTATGTTAACTGGTACAACCAATTTAAAAACTCACCCAATCAGGTTGATCCAAATAGCAAGGAGCACCATGAGAATTGGTGGAGCGGTCGTAGTAACCACTACATGTTCGATCTTAATAGAGATTGGGCTTGGCTTACGCAAGTTGAAAGTCAACAGCGTTTAAAGCAGTTTAATAAATGGTTACCTCATGTTCACGTAGATTTTCATGAGCAAGGTGTTGACAACCCGTATTACTTTGCCCCTGCCGCTGAGCCATTTCATGAGGTAATTACAGATTTTCAAAGAGAGTTTCAAGAAACTATTGGTAAAAACCATGCTAAATATTTTGACGAAAATGGTTGGTTCTATTTTACCAAAGAGGTGTTCGATCTACTTTACCCTAGTTATGGTGACACCTACCCTACTTACAACGGTGGTATTGGCATGACTTATGAACAAGGTGGTAGCGGTCGTGCTGGTTTAGCAATTACAACTAGTATTGGTGACACCCTTACTTTAAAAGATAGAATAGCGCATCACTTAACTACAGGTTTATCTACGGTAGAAGTGGCATCTAAAAACGTCTCTAAATTGAATGATGAGTTCAAGAAATTCTACCTTAACAAGAATTTCAAATACAAAAGTTATGTATTAAATGGTAACCCTGATAAAATTGAAGCTCTTGCAGATTTATTAAGCAAGCATGAAATTGAATACCAAGCAGGATCAAATACAACAGTCAAAGGTTACAACTATGCTACAGGTAAATCTGGCTCATTAAAAAGTACTGACAAAAGTTTAGTAATTTCTTCAAATCAGCCAAAAAGCACTTTGGTAAAAGTATTATTTGAGCCAATGGCAAAATTAAGTGATTCTGTCACCTATGATATTACCGCATGGTCTTTACCATATGCCTACGGATTGGATGCCATTGCCAGCGAAAGTAATCTAAGTGGTTCTTCAGAAGTATTAAATACAACTGGATTAAAGAGTATTGATGCTGACAAATACGCCTATCTAGCAGACTGGAACAGTATGAAAGACGCCAAGTTCTTGGCTGAACTATTACGAAATAAAATACGTGTACGTTACGCACACAAGCCATTTACCTTAGACGGTATTTCTCATGATCGTGGTACATTGATCATTACAAAAGGTGATAATAAGCACCTAAAAAACTTTAACGAGGTTCTTAAAACAGCATCTACCAACCACTCTAAAAATTTGATTTCCACTAACACAGGTTTTGTAGAAAGCGGTAAAGATTTTGGCTCCGGTTATGTTGATGTGATTCAAAATTTAAACATTGCCGTACTATCCGGAAAGCCTACCTCAACACTTCGCTTTGGAGAAATCTGGAACTTTTTTGAACAACAACTAGACTATCCAATTTCTGTATTGGACGAGGCTTATTTTGGTCGTGTTGACCTTGCAAAATATGATATTTTAATATTACCTGATGGGCGTGGCTACAACAGTTTCTTAAGCACATACAATAAAGAGAAAATTAAAGATTGGGTAAAGCGTGGTGGTAAATTAATTGCCATGGGTGGTGCAATTGATGGTATTACAACCTCGGACGAAGATTTTGAACTTGCTGTAAAAGAAATGCCAAAAGACACTTCTAACACTATTGAATCATTTGAAATATCTGAACGAGAACAAATAAAATCAGCTATTACGGGAGCTATTTTCAAGGCAACTGTTGATAATACAAACCCGTTAGCATATGGGTATAGCGACACCTATTTCACCCTTAAACTAGGTGCACGATCTTATGACTATCTAGAAAACGGAAGCGCTGTATATTTAAGTGAAGGTGCCAACGAACCTGTAACTGGATTCGCAGGTAGCGAAGCAAAGAAGAAAATTGCCGAAACCTTAATTTTTGGTACGGAAAATATGGGTCGTGGGCAAGTTATCTACATGGTAGACAACCCTTTATTTAGAGGCTTTTGGGAAAATGGAAAACTATTTTTCGCTAATGCTCTATTTATGGTTAAATAAAAAAAACAGTATGAAAGAATATAAAGTTGAAACCCTTATTTTTTTACTCGAAATTTACTTTTGACAAAAATCATTTAGCAAAATCATCGAATAAAGAAATTCAAGAAAAACTAGACGAGTATGCTAAAAATGGATGGAGTTTAGTATCCACCAATACTACAGAATATAGTATGGATATGTATGTTTATCTGTATTTTGAAAAGTAAAAGAACACAAATAAACGTCTAATTTAGATATCCCTGAAACAGCTAAAATCGTTTCAGGGATATTTTATTTTATGGCTACAGGCATTGTTCCCAACAAATTCGCATCTTTTGCGTTTAAAATAGAAGACACTAACCTGTTAGTGCAAAAACCACCATCAATGCCAAACAACCAAGATCAAATAAATGCATTAATGCAAAAGTTAGAACTGCTTTTAAAAAAGCAGCAAGACTTTAATATTGAGGTAAATGAAATTCGTAGGGATATACAAATTCTTAGAAATACTCAGGCACTTAAATTCAACGAAGCACCTACCGAACAAACAACTAAACCTGAAGCGGGAAGTATTGAAAAAGAGGCTTCAATAACTGATAAAGCAGTAGAAATTGAAACACCCACTCCTGTTCAAGCTCCAATAGAAATTGCTTCTATACAAGAAGAACCTAAAAAGATTCCTGAAAAGAAAATAAAGCTTCCAAAAGGCAAATCTAACCTAGAGAAATTCATTGGAGAAAATCTTATTAATAAAATTGGAATACTAATTACCGTAATCGGTGTTGGTATCGGTGCAAAATATTCTATTGAAAACAATCTAATTAGTCCGCTGACCAGAATTATATTAGGCTATTTGGTAGGTATAGGATTATTAGGATTCGGATTTAAATTAAAAGCTAAATACGAAAGTTACAGTGCTGTACTTGTTAGTGGGGCCTTGGCTATTTTGTATTTCTTGACATTTATGGCTTATGACCTTTATGGGTTATTTCCGCAAATGGCAGCCTTTGGCATTATGCTTCTGTTCACCGTCTTTGGTGTAGTAGCCGCAATTAATTATAACAAACAGATTATTGCACATATAGGTCTTGTTGGGGCTTATGCCGTTCCATTTCTATTAAGTAATGATTCCGGTAATGTCACAGCCCTATTCAGCTATATTGCCTTAATCAATATTGGACTATTAGTTATTTCGTTCAAAAAATACTGGAAAGCGCTCTACTATGTAGCCTTTGCTTTCACTTGGCTTATTTATGGTTCTTGGTATATATTCTCAAGTTATAGTGAAGATTTCACTTTAGGCTTTGCTTTTTTAGCGATATTCTTTTCATTATTCTATGCTACATTCCTAGCTTTTAAATTAATAAAATCAGAAAAATTTCAAGTCGGTGATATTATTCTCATCATGCTTAATTCTTTTATGTTTTATGGTTTTGGCATTGCCTGGCTATACGATCACGAAGGCGGCGAGTTTTATTTGGGCTTGTTTACCTTATTAAATGCAATAATTCATTTTGCTGTAACCGTGCTTATTTTCAAAAGAAAATTAGCAGATAGAAAGCTGTTCTTTTTAACTTCTGGTTTTGTACTTACCTTTATAACAATTGCGGTACCTGTGCAGTTAGACGGTAACTGGGTAACACTTATTTGGGCTCTTGAAGCTGCTCTTTTATTTTGGATAGGACGTACCAAAAAAGTAGGTTTTTATGAATACCTGTCTTATATATTAGCAGCACTTTCTATCTTTAGCTTAAGTATGGACTGGTCAGAAACATACTCGTGGCTCAGTAGTACCGACGGTGATATAAGTACCATCCTAAATACTACCTTTCTTACTTCTATTTTATGTGTCGCCGCATATGGTATAATGCTGTACTTTCAATCTAAACACGCACTAGAGAAGAAATCATTAATCCATAAATTAATGGATATATGTATTCCCGCATTGTTCGTTTTAACCCTCTATTTTACAATATACTTTGAAATTGAACATTATTGGAATAAAGCCTTCCACGCATCTAAAATTAATTTATCCGCATCAGCAGGTGAATATCCTGAATACAATTATAACCTAATTGATTTAGCTTCCATGTGGTCCATACTGTACACTATGCTGTTTATTGGTATACTAGGCTTCATCAATATCAAAAAAATTAACAATAAGATTATAGGGCTTATTACATTAGGTGCCGCACTTTTTGCCACGTTGGCTTTTTTAACAATCGGACTTTATACCTTAAGTGATTTGCGTGAAAATTACATAACACAAGAGCTTTCTGAATTTTATAATATAGGAACATACAACATTTACATACGCTATATTTCTTTCGCATTCTTTGCCTTTTTATTATTTTCCGTATACAAATTAGCTCAGAAACAGTACTTTAAATTCAAATATAAAATTCCGTTTGAAATGCTGATGCATACCGTAATTATTTGGGTAGCAAGTAGTGAATTACTGAACTGGATGGATTTATCTGGCTCTAACCAATCTTATAAATTAGGGCTCAGTATACTCTGGGGTATTTACGCACTTTTATTGATCGCCTTAGGTATTTGGAAAAAGAAAAAACACCTACGTATTGGTGCTATTGCGCTTTTTTCTATTACGTTGATTAAATTGTTTTTCTACGATATATCATCATTAAATACCATCTCAAAGACCATCGTATTTGTTTCTCTAGGTGTTCTTTTATTGATTATTTCATTTCTTTACAACAAATACAAACACATTATTTCAGATGATGCAAAATAACAACCTACTGGTAATGCTCGCCTTTGTGCTGACTTCATTCTGTTTCGGGCAGATGGGACAGTACTCTAAGAAAATAGAATTAAAGGGTATAGAGAATCAATGGCATGCTATAGAAATACCAAATGATGTATTTTCAGAAGTGAATACCAATATGAGTGATATTCGTATTTATGGGGTCACAGCTAACGATACTATTGAAGCGCCTTACCTTCATAAAGTTTCTAAAGCAGAAGATTCAAATTCAGAAATATATTTCAATTTATTCAATAGCGTAAATAACTCCAAAGGATATTTCTATACTTATGAACTACCCCAGAAAGAAACCATAAATAAAATGCTGCTAAACATAGAAGACTCCAATTTTAATTGGGAAGTTACCCTTGAAGGCAGTCGACATATGAAACATTGGTACACTATTCTAGAAGACTATCGTATACTGTCAATCAATAATGACCAAACCAATTATTCATTCACCACATTAAAGTTTCCCGATGCAAATTATAGATATTATAGAATACTGATTAACAGCACTGAAAAGCCGAATCTAACATCAGTAAACATTCTTAAAAAGGCAATAAAGACTGCGGAATACCGTGATTACAAAATAGAGACTTTTAAAGTCACACAAGAAGAAAAGAAAACTATAATAGATATTGATTTAAACAAACGAGTTCCTTTAAACTTACTGGAACTAACCGTTGATGACAACATTGATTATTACAGATCTGTCTCTATTCAATATTTAGCAGATAGTGTACAGACCGAAAAAGGGTTCTATTATAATTATAGACCTTTAGCCAAAAGAACACTTTCTTCTATGGAAGATAATAGTTTTCAATTACCAGGTACGTTAGCGAATAAGGTGCGAGTAATTGTTTTGAACAACGACAATCAGCCATTAAAAATATCTGGAGCAAAGCTTAAAGGTTACATACATACATTGACCACAAGGTTTATAGAACCGGCCACTTACTATTTAGTTTACGGTAAGCCTAATACTAATTTTCCTAATTACGATATTTCAAAAACTACGGTTTCTTTACCTGAGAATATCACTAAATTAGACTTTGGTAACGTAGTCGAAATACCTAAACCAGTAATTGAAACAACCAATCCTCTTTTTGAAAACAAATGGTGGTTGTGGCTTATCATTGCTGTTGTAATTGCCTTGCTAGGCTATTTCACTATTGGCATGATGAAGAAAGAACTTTAAATTAATACTAGATATCACTCTTCTTTTTTTATATTTTTTTTGAAACCAACTTAATTTATACTTTTGTTTTACTAAAACATGACGATCTAGTTATCAACTAGTAAGCTTCAATTATTTCAATTAAATTTCTATATAAAATACCCTATATTTAGCTCATTAAATATAACCGAAATTTAAAATGAAAAAATTAGTATTGAACATTACTTTTTGCTTTATCTTTTTTATCCTTACAGACCAAGCATTTGCCCAAGCGACGAATATAAGTGTAGTAGATAGTGCTGCTACCGTAGAACCTAAATTAAAATTTGGGTGTGGTTTTGGTCTT
This sequence comes from Maribacter sp., assembly GCF_039968975.1. Taxonomy (GTDB): domain Bacteria; phylum Bacteroidota; class Bacteroidia; order Flavobacteriales; family Flavobacteriaceae; genus Maribacter. The sequence goes on from NZ_JBDVOT010000099.1 coordinate 12,408, forward strand.
AGTTTTTTAGGAGGAACCAATATTACATTATCACCTAATTTATCTTATGATGTAAGTGATAAATTTAGTTTA
>NZ_JBDVOT010000100.1:0-5757 GCF_039968975.1 Maribacter sp.
GATATAGCTGGTAATTGCATTTGCTCTATTGGCAACACCTTTAGTAACAAATGATAACCTGGCGTTTGGTAAAGACTCTTCTAAGAATTTTTTGTTATCCAATTGGCGCAGACTTAAATCCTCAAAATCTGAAATGTATAGACTATGAACTTCTGCTTTGAATTCTCCTGCCATGATATCTAACAGTTTTAATTCTCGTCTTTTATAAGGCAGCATATAGTTGCTTGGAAACAGTATTTTCTTTGGCTGATTATAACTGTATTGATCGGGCACTGCCAAAACCGGACATTTTACATATTTAAAGACCTGAACAGTATTACTACCAAAAGTAAGTGTAGTGCTAGCTGTCTTGCCCTTAGTACCCATTATTATGAGGTCAATATTTTTTGATTCGGCAAAATTATTAATGGCATCTACCAGAGATTCAAAAGAAGAAACAGCTTCATACTTATGCAAAGGGTTATGAGTTTTAGTTTGGGTGCTGGTAACAAGCTGATTTAATTTGTTTTCAGAATCATCAGCGATAATTTTCTTCTGTTTATCAAAAGTTTTGGCATCTACATTATGATAAGGTCCGTAAACCTCATCTGCATACGCATGAATAAAATAAAAGCTAGTACGCTCACATTTAAAAACATTAAGGGCATAAGAAATGGCGTGATCAGCATTGCTAGAGAAGTCAGTGGGGATAAGAATATTTTTCATGGCTTTCTTTTTTTTGATGTTTTAAAAGTATAAGAGAGTAAAAAAAAATCCTATGATAAATATCATGAGCAATCTAACCATCATATACTGCTACATAAGTAATATATCTAAAAAGCTAAATGAGTGTAAGGCTGATATTTGTCATATTATATTGTTATTCAGGAATTTATATTTATAAAGATTTGTAATTCAATAACAATTAATACGTAACTATGAGCAGGTTAAAAGATAAAGTAGCTGTAATAACAGGTGGTACGGGTGGTATAGGCTTGGCATCTGCAAAACTTTTTTTGGAACAAGGGGCAAAAGTAGTTTTAGTAGATAATAATCAAGAAGCTATAGATGCGGCGCGCAAAAGTTTAAATAATAAAAATGTGTCTTTTTTTAGAGCTGATGTTTCAAAAAAGGAGGATACCATAAAATTTTTAAACCATACATTAGAAACATTTGGTAAGATTAATATTTTCTTCGCCAATGCAGGTATAGAAGGTACTGCAAGTCCTATAGCAGAATACCCGGAAGATGTGTTCGATAAGGTAATTGCGGTCAACCTTAAAGGTGTTTGGTTAGGTTGTCAATATATCATTCCTAAAATGGAAGAGGGTGGTAGTGTTATAATTACCTCATCTGTAGCCGGTTTAAAAGGATTTGCAAATTTAGGTGCTTATGTTGCTACAAAGCATGCAGTAGTAGGTGTAATGCGTGTTGCTGCAGCAGAAAATGCGGTACGTAAAATTCGTGTGAATACCATACACCCAGGTCCTGTGGATAATGATATGATGAGAAGAATAGAAAGCGATATGTCTCCTGATAGTCCAAATGCCGTAAAAGATGGTTTTAAGGCTACAGTTCCTTTTGATCGTTATGCAACCTCAAAAGAAGTAGGTGAACTTGCCCTATTTTTAGCATCAGAAGAAAGTAAATATATTACCGGTTGTACGCATCTTATTGATGGAGGTATGATAAATGCATAGATTGTAATTGAACTATATTTTTTTGTAAACTTGACAGCCTAAACAACCATATTTAAGCTGTCAAGTTTTATTTTTGAAAAGAGTACCTTAGAATTAAAATATAACATTCATGACCATTCATAATTTAGGAGATCAAAATTCAGTTCTCAATCAGTTTATTTCAGAAATACGCGACTTACAGATCCAAAAAGATCCCATGCGATTTCGTAGAAATATAGAGCGAATTGGAGAGATTTTAGGTTATGAGTTTAGTAAAGAATTAGCATACCATTCTAAAACTGTAGAAACACCGCTTGGCAACAAATCTATGCATTTAAGCCAAGATCAGGTAGTTATATGCTCTATTTTAAGGGCAGGTTTGCCATTGCATCAAGGACTATTAAATTATTTTGATGCGGCTGAAAACGCCTTTATTTCCGCCTATCGTAAACATGAAAACAATGAAGATGATTTTGAAGTCGTGGTAGACTATTTTGCGGCTCCGTCTTTAGAGGGTAAGGTATTGGTGTTAACAGATCCTATGTTGGCTACAGGGAGAACTTTGGAAAATGTGTTAAAGGGTTTAAAAGACCATGGCACACCAAAGCAAATTCATATCGTATCCGTTATTGGGTCTAAAACAGGTATAGATTATATAAAAGATATTTTTCCAGAAAGCACACATTTATGGATTGCCGCAGTAGATCCAGAATTGAATGCTCGCGGTTATATTATTCCAGGTATAGGTGATGCCGGTGATTTGGCATATGGTCAAAAGCTGTAATTAAGCCTTTTTCTTAGATCGTTTTATTCCTTTTACAAGTTCATACCAAAGTACAGAAATAGCACCTATCAGTATTGTGGTGCCTAGCTGTGGTATAGTTAAACTTTCAAACTCAAAGAAACGTGTTAATACCGGTACGTATAGCAATGATAACGAAAGTATGATAGTGAGACCAATGATTAGAGGAACCAGGTTATTTTTGTATTTCAAGGTGGTGAATATGGAATAATAGAAAGAACGATTTACCAAGGTCAAAAATATATTGGCAACAATGAGCACCATAAATACCATGGTACGTGTTGTATTTTCAGAGAAACCTACCGATACTGAATATTGGTAAGCTACTAACGCACCAATAGTTATAATTAATCCTTGTATAACACTGGTAGTAAGTTCTTTATAGTTAAAGAAAGTAGTAGAAAAAGGTCTAGGTTTCTTAATCATTAAATTTTTCTCCATTGGTTCGTTTTCAAAAATGATAGAGCAGGTAGGACCCATGATCAATTCTAAAATAATAACATGTGAGGGAGAGAATATATTTGGATACACCCACCGTAACGCCAAAGGAATAAATACGGTAAGGATGATGGGTATATGTATTGATATGATATACTGAATCGCCTTTTTTAGGTTGGTATAAATTTTTCTACCCATGGCAACGGCATCTACCATTCTAGATAGATCATCATCTACTAAAATAAGAGATGCTGCTTGTTTGGCAATTTCAGTACCTTTTTTTCCCATGGCAATACCAATGTGCGATGCCTTCAAAGCCGGACCGTCATTTACGCCGTCACCAGTCATTGCAACCACTTCATTGTTTTTCTTTAACGCATTTACTATTCTCAGTTTTGCATCGGGGAACATTCTTGAGAATACATTGATATCCTTTACTTTTTCTTGTAATTCAATATCTGAAAGCTGCATTAATTCATTGCCTGAGATACATTTTTCGTACCCTTTAAAATTAATCTGTTTGGCAATTGCCATTGCCGTATTTGCATTATCACCGGTAACCAATTTAACTGCTATACCGGCATTGTCAAAGTCTTGCAGTACTTGTTTAATATTTTCTTTTGGTGGATCATAGAAAGCGATAATGCCTTTAAAATCAAATTTAAAATCTTGTTGCTCTTTAGGGTAATTTTCGCCTTCGAATATAGCCAAGCCAACAGCAAGCATTCTATACCCATCTTTACCTAAACCAGTTAATGTAGTTTGTATGATGTCAATTTCAGGAGAGGTAAGGTTAGATACCGCAATAATAGCTTCCGGTGCTCCCTTTGCTGCAATTATTTGGTTACCGCCTGCATTCTGAAACACATGGGTCATCATGGGCGGTTTACCACCTAAAGGGTATTCATGAACCATTTTATAATTTGGGCGCTCATCGTATTCTGTTAGCTTACCGTATGCATTATGAATGGCAATTTCCATAGGGTCAAACGGTATGGGTTCACTTGCCCACATAGAGGTGGTAATCAAGTCTTTTTCATCAGTGCCTAAAATATTTTTGGTATTGACGATTGTGCCAGTTTTCAATGTAAATAGTTTGGCTAAAGCCATTTTGTTCTGTGTAATTGTACCTGTTTTATCCGTACAGATTACGGTGGCACTACCTAGGGTTTCAACAGTTTTCATCTGTTTTACGACAATTCCCATTTTCATTAGTCGCCATGCACCCAAAGCCATGAATGTGGTAAATGCAACAGGTATTTCTTCGGGAAGAATACTCATGGCCAAGGTCAATGCTTTTAATAGACTGTCTAGAACAATGCCAGAACGCAGGTAGTTTATGCCCCAAACCAATAAAAATATAATACCTCCCCAAATAGACATCAACTTAACAAAGTTGAAAATCTTTAATTCTAAAGGTGTTTTTTCCTCGGTAATATCTTCAAGGCTTTTTCCAATTTTACCAAGTCTGGTCAAGTTTCCAATAGCGGTAATTTCGGCAATCGCTAATCCGCTGGCAACGGTGCTTCCTGTGAAAATAAAATTATCCGTACTGGTAGCATCTTTATATACAGAAAGAGATTCACCGGTTAAAATAGACTCATTTACAGAAAAATCGTTAGAATGTATAATAGTGCCATCTGCAGAAATAGTAGAACCTTCCTCAACCATTAAGAAATCGCCAACAACAATATCTTGACTATCAATTTCAGTAACCTGAGCATTACGTATGACTTTGCTTTTGGGATGAGTAAGGTTTTTAAGATTCTCTAGAGCCTTTCTACTGCGTGAATCTTGATATAATGATATAGACCCTACAAGAACAATGGCAGTTGCCAAGAAAACACCATCGCCCCAATTACCGGTTATAAAATAGATAGATGAAGCTATGAGCAATAAAATGACCATGGGCTCTTTAGCTATGCTTTTAAGCGCATCTAAAAAGCTGTTCTCTTTCTTATAATTTAACGAATTTAGACCATGTTCTTTTTTAGAAGCCTCAACCTGTTGGTCGGTGAGTCCGGTAATTCCAAAATCTTTAGGGTTGATCATGGGCTAGTTATATTTAATTAAAAACTAAGAAGTACTAAAGTATCTGAAATCTTTAGGTAACTCACTGACATTTATCATATGAATTACGCCTATAAGTTTGCAATTTTATGGTGTAATAATCTTAAAAGTAACATATTATGGAAACCGCTATGCATGATGTAAAAATAATAATGAAAGAAACCTATTCTAAGTTAGTTAGCTTTAAGCGTAAAGAAAATAGGAAATCTTTTAATACGGAGCTGTTAAAGATATTACCAAAAATTTATAGATATGTATCTAAAAGATTGAATAGTGCCGTAGCCAATGGTAAATTAAATAAGGGTATGTTCAACCCGAGCGATTTTACCGATCAGCTTTTTATAGAAGTGTATGATAATATTGATGATATAAAGAGTGAGAATGAGCTACATGTTTTTCTATTTAAAAAAGTAGATGAATTATTGGAAGACAGTTTGGTAGAAGAGGAGTTTGATCATGTTTTCTTCGATAATATAGATACGTACTCTAAACCCGAGTGGGATGCTATGGAAGAAAATTACACCCAAGATGGCGATGGTGATTTCTTGCTCTTAGAAGAATTGGACGATAGTTCTTTAGATAAAAGTAATTATACTTTAGACCATGTTTTTATTACCGATGAAGAAAAGCAATTAGCCGATAAGCTTGATGCTACATTGGATAAAGAACGAATATACAAGCATATACAGTTGGTACTAGACAAAATGAATTTACCCATGAGAACGGTATTTGAACTCTTTACCAATGAAGGCTTGACTACTGAAGAAATAGCCGATATACGCAAAACAA
>NZ_JBDVOT010000101.1:0-20981 GCF_039968975.1 Maribacter sp.
ATTTGATGGCAATCGATTTATTAAAGCGAGTTATAAAAATTAATACTGAAGAAGAAGTAATTAATGAGCTATCTAAAAATTATAGAATATTAAGTATCTATTATTACGAAGCTGCAGAACTTCAACACAATTTAGAAAACTATCAAAAAAGTGTTAAGTATATAAAGGTGTCTGTAGATTTATTAGAAAATAGTACTGAGGTACGTAGCGCTTATTCTGCATATTACTACGCACATTATTCTGATAAATTAGCTACAATCACTAATAATAAAGAAGACTATATAGAAGCTGTTAAAGCTGCAGAAGGGTATATATCATTAAAACAATCTGACATTGAAGTTCAACGCTATTATTACACAGAAATAAGGCATTTATATTTATTGTCCATGCTTGCTAACATCTCTTTGAATCCTATATGGAAAGAAGCCTATTTGAGATTATGTAAAAAATTAGAGGAAATAGAGTTTAAAGATGTAGAGGATGAAATTAAAACAACGTATCATAAAATGATTAGTGACATTATTAACTCTAACTAAAATTAGAATGTAATAAGAGTTTAAATTTAAATGAGCTATAGTTGAAAATGAAAAAATATAAAATAATGATATTCGTAATTATCGCACTCCTATTTTTTGTTCAACAATGTACCAGTATTAATCTGCTGCCTAGTTTTGTTTCAAATGAAAATAACTACAAGTATTTAAGTACAGGTGCTAGTTCTGAAAATTACGTAATCGATGCAATTACAGATAAAACCTACTTGTACATTACCTATGACACCATCAACAATTATTTTATTGTAGATGATTCATATCAGCAAATAAAAATAGACACTGACGGTAGTATACTTTTCAAAACGTCAGATAAAACAGCCGAAATGCCATTTAAATCGCATTATGTATTTGCAGGTAATGCTGTCTATGATTTTTCTAAAAGTGAAATAGTACCTGAACCTTACTTTAAAAGGATAAACACTGATACAGAAAATTTAGAAAAAAAATGGATTACAATTTTTAAAGAGTTTTACAATCAAGCGTCTACAGTAGTTTATGGCAATAATGATATCATCTATTTAAAAATTGATGAAGGTTGGGTAGCATTACATCTATCAGAAAATCATTACTTCGGCGGGGACAATATAAGTGCTCGAACTTTCGAAAATTATCCTGCAAAGTATAACCAGCTCATTTTTCTAAAAGACACCAAATCTAATACCTATTCTGACTGGATGTCTCATTCTGGTTCTAGCGTTGACAAAAAGTATAATGACTATGATTTTGAACACTCTAATTATCCTGAAAATGAGTTTAGCTATCAGAATAATAAAATTGAAAAAATCGGATTAAAAAAGACAGAATCAAACTCAACATTTGCATACACGCCCATAATCTCTCAATTTTTAGCTGTTGGTTATTATAAATTACAAAAGGGTGATGAATATGTGCGATTTAAAGAAGATGCCGTTAAATTTCCGTTTTGGTTTTTTCAATCAGATTCATATTTGAATAATTACACCCTTCCTGAACAGTTTATGACAGAAACAGAAGTGTCTTTTATACGGTATTCATATCCCACAAGTGCAAACAAGAGTAAAAGTGAAGGGCTTTATATAGTTAAGAGAAAATGACTACCTAGTATCATGTAGAAATTTAATTTAGTTATCTGAATGGTAACATAAAAATACCTAAACACAGATTAAAATGAATAAAGAGCTATTTTGGTCCATTATTGAAGATGTAAAGGGAAAATCAAATTCAGATAATGAACAACTTACTGTAAACTTCAATAAAAGACTTTCGGCTTTGTCTATTGAAGAATTACTGCATTTTCAATTTATTTATGAGTTATATGAAATTGCCATTATTTCAGTACCAAGTAATTTAATTTGGACGGCACAATTTTTAATCAATGAAGGTTCTTACACAAATACCTATAATTTCGCAGGTTGGCTCATAATACAGGGCAAAAAAGTTTATCTAGACGCCTTGGCCAATGCAGACACATTAGCACAAATTAATACCCCAAAAAATAATTGTGAATATACCGAATTAAGGTTGTTAGCTGTAAAGCTATATAAAGAAAAAACAGGAATTAAAAAGAAGGCATTTCAAAAAGTGGAAAGTGATTTCTGGAATAAACCTGAAACAGAAAAAGAACAGGCTGAAATAAAAAGTGAAATTACTTTAAGCGATATTAAACGAGATAGAAATTGGAAAATTTCAGATTTAGAAGACGTGTTACCTAATTTATTTAAAAAAGTAAAAATTAATGTCTAAAGGTAGTCTTGACTATTTACTATTATAGCGATTAGTTAATTAAACTAATCTTTAGCTATTATTGCTTCCAAATTGCGCACTATTACTTTAATATTCAATTGTAAGAAAGTATATGTCTATAAGATTTATAACTAAAACATTTGGCTTAATTATTGTTGGTTAGGCGAATAAGTATTCATTACAGCTAACTAATCAACTAAACCTCATAAAAATGAAACAGTTCTATTTTGCCTTCTTAACAATTTTCTCTTTATCATTCTCCGTCCACGCTCAATCACTAGATAAACCAGTTGATATTGGTGGTTACAACATGCATTTTAATATTATGAAAGGTGAAGGCACTCCTATTCTATTTGAAGCAGGTGGTGGTGATAACAGTACTGTTTGGGCACCTATTTTAGAAAGAATTCATAACGTTACCGGTACTACATTAATAACGTATGACAGATCAGGTTTTGGACAGAGTGAATTGAATCCGGAATTAAAAAACGATTCAGATTTCGGAATTGAAAACGGCATAAAAGAGCTTGAAGCGGGACTATCAAAATTAGGATACGACGATGATATTATTCTGGTATCACATTCTTACGGTGGTCTTTATAATTTATTATATGCAAATAAACATCCTAAGAACATAAAATCGATTGTTTTAATTGATGCAACCTTAAGTGATTTCTGGAATGACGATTTCTTAACCATGAGAGACAAGTTTGTTGACATCAACACCATACCAAAGGGTACTGGAGATTATTACCTGAATTATAATTACAACGAAATTATGCGTTCATTAAGAAACACACAGTTTCCTGAAAACATTCCTGTTACAAACATTTTTCCTGATAAATCTGCTCCAGCATACCCAAAAGAATATTCCGATAGATGGAAAAAAGTCCATGTAGATTTAGGCGAGAAAAACAATAATGTAACTAACATTATAGCTGAAAGCAGTAGCCATGCTGTATTTCATGATAATCCTGCATTAGTCATCAATGCCGTCATTAAAGCCTATGCTGAAACTTTAGACAAAAGCCAACAAAATATAGTATTACAAAAGGCATTAGACAATGCAATTGACTTATCAATTGAAACTAAGGTTCATAATCGTTCAGAACAAGATTTAAACAGCTTAGGATATTCATTTTTACAAACCCAAGAACTGGACAAAGCTTTAAACGTATTTAAAACAACTACTCTTTTATTTCCTAATAGCGCCAATGCTTACGATAGTTATGGCGAAGCTTTACTCATAGCAGACAAGAAAGATGAAGCTATTAAAATGTATAAAAAATCAATTGAGTTAAATCCTGACAATGAACATGGAAAAGAAGTGTTGTTGAAATTGAAAGAAGAGTAATACAATCTAACACTATAAATATCATACATATAACACCATGGGGCTATTTGATTTTTTAAAAAAGAGTGATAAAAAGCAAGAGAATGTTCAATTACAATCTAAAAAAGAACCGGACATTTCAAAAATCAAACAATACATTGACATACCAGCGTCAATAACAGATAAGGTAGCCAACATTGACCAGATTACTACAAATAATGATTTAGATGTGGAGTCTAGGGTTAACGAGCTTATGAAAATTTATGAATCGTTAACTGATGATCAAAAAAGAACTAGAGCAGGTAGATATGTAATTATACATATCGCAGAAGTATGTTTTTCTGAAAGATGGATTGAAGATGCTTTTGACAATTTTAATTTTGCAATGCAATTTAAAGATACTGTCGGCAATCCGTTTTTACACCTAAGGCTAGGGCAATTAAATTATCTGGTTCAAAATAAAGATAAAATGCATGATGATTTAAGTAGAGCATTGATAATGGCGGGCGAATCAATTTTCAAGGAAGAGGACCCAAAACTTATTGAAATGGTTAAAAGCGTATTAAAAGAACCCGAAGATTGTTCTTGGGGAGAATACGAAGGTCAAGATTGGGAGATAACAAAATAAATAATACGTGATTCACAAACCAATAATAACTTTTGCATTCCTGTTGTATTGCGCTATTTCATTTTCTCAATATACATGGACAAATGGGGAAGTTATCTTGAAAAACGGGAATACTATCTCTGGTGAAGTAAAAATCCCTGTTGTATCAAAAGATTTGATACATTTTAATGGTAAATCTAAGGTAAGGGTTAAAAGCAAAGCTAACGGAGAAAAATCTGTATTTGATGAAGCTCAGGTTGAGCTGATTAAATTTAAATTTTCTGAAAGAGAAATTGCTTATTTCAAATACATACCTGTTTCTAAAAAGAAGCAAGAAATATTCTGCATTGTTAACACAGGACCAGTAACACTCTACGGCAGATCTGTTGCTATGACTTCAACCCACCCTGGAGTCATTTCTTTTCATAATTTAAATGAATTTTATGCGCAGAGGGCTAATGAGACAATTGCCACACCTCTATTTACCGCAAGACCTTCAAAGTCTTTTAAAAAGCGAGCAATTGAATATTTTAATGATTGCCCTACCATAGTTTCTAAATTAAGAAATAAAATTTTCAATAAAGATGATATTATGGCAGTTGTTGAAGAATATTATAACTGCAACAAGTAATACTTTGCATATTTTTTCAGACAACAAAACAGCTCCTTTAACGTTACTTAAGCTCAACTTAAACCATAATTATCATGTATAAAAAAGTATTAGTAGCTATTGTTTTAATAATCTCATTTGTAAAAACAAGTAGCGCACAAGAATTACAAACGCAAGTAGAAACAATCAATGCTTTTATAGAAGAACATAGTGAGAGTAATAGAAATTATTACGCAAAAATAAATGCCACACAAGGTAACATTTACTTCTACAATGGACTTCAACATGCAATGCAGCTAACATTTCCTGTTTTAAAAATGGACGCAGACAATATAAAAATCACCAAAAAAGGACTAACATTCCATCCTAAGGAAAAAGGCTTAGTGGTTATTAAGAACTTTTCAACTTTTGCCCCCAAAGATATTGGTACCGCTTGGCTTAATATTATTAAGATGAGCAAGAAAGACAAAACAGAACTACAAAGTATGATGAAAAAGTTTATCATAGATTACCAAACTGCAATGAAATAGTACAAGAGATTTAAAAAACGCCTATAAATCAAAAAGCCCTAAGAATATATCTTAGGGCTTTTGTTATATATAATGTTGGCGATTACTTACCACCATCTAATTTATCTTGTAATGTTTTCAATTTATCCCAATCTCCAGAAGCAGCTAATTTAGCTTGTTTTGGCCAGCTACCTGGTTTGTGCATAGTATAACGCGGACCAGCTTCTTTTAAAATACCCTCTAAGGTTTTAACAGATGCTCCTGCTAATTTAGCAAAGGTACCTATACCCTTCTCTGTCAATATAGATGCAATTTTTGGACCTATACCTTCTATTTTCTTTAAATCATCTTTTTTTGCCTTAGCAGCAGGTTTCTTAGCTACTGGCTTTTTAACGGCAGGTTTCTTGGCAGCCGCCTTTTTAACCGGTTTCTTTTTCGCCGGTAATGCGGTTAAATCAACAACACTATTATCTATACCTGCATATGGAGATGGCACATAAGCATCAGCAGCATGATCGTTGAACCAACCTTTGTCTTCGCTCAAGTATCTAAACTCATAACTTTTACCAGTTTCAAGTTTAATACTCTTTACGTACGATCCGTTCTTTTTTTCCATTTGGTATGAACTATCGTTTGTTTGCCAATCATTGAAATCTCCCAACAATATAACATTTGCCTCACTTGGTGCTTCGTTTGCCCCAACCGTAAACGTAACCGTAGTATGCGTACCCTTTCCTTTTGTTTCTTTTGTTAATGCCATTTTTCCGTAGTGTTTTAATTCTAGATAAAAGTTACATAGAAATTACTCATTTTCAAAAGTTTGCATTAAAATATTAGCAGATTTTAAAAATTAGATAAGATTAAGCCTATTGAAACTCCTTTTAATTAAAAACCTTACAACTTATTATTAAATATATATTAGGATTATTGTTCTACTACAAATAGAATAGATTCCAATGATGTAAAAAAACTATAATATTTTATAATTAAAATATATTATCGTAATATTGCAATGAAACAATTAACTTAAAACATGGGATTAGCAAAAACAGAAATGTTTACTGACGAACAAAACAAGATTTCATTGTTTGCCAAAGTATTTGGTCATCCGGCACGTGTTGCTATTTTACAGCATTTATTTAAAATAGATGCATGTATATGTGGCGATTTGGTAAACGAAATTGGTTTGGCACAACCCACTATTTCTCAACATCTAAAAGAACTGAAAAATTTAGGGTTAATTAAAGGAAACGTTGAAGGCACCAGTGTTTGCTACTGTATAGATAAAGACAACTGGTCAAGCATGAAAGATATTATGCTGAAATTCTTGGACCAAGACATACCAAATACCAATTGTTGCTAAAAAAATTTACATTCATTTATCGCTTTATTACGATTAACATACTACAACATACATTTAATTTAAAAACAAGATTATGAAACTATCAGAAATTAAAAGTCATTTGGCAGAACTAGATACTATAGCTTTTGAATTACCAAATGGAGAATTAGTACCAAACCATTTTCATGTAACGGAAGTGGGCAAGATTACCAAGAATTTTATAGACTGTGGTGGTACTGTCCGTAATGAGGAAGTCGTGAATTTTCAGTTATGGAACGCAAACGATTATGACCATAGGTTACACCCAGAAAAATTGATCAATATCATTGAACTTTCTGAAAAGGTACTAGGCATAGAAGATTTAGAAATTGAAGTGGAATACCAAGGACAAACCATTGAAAAATTCGGGTTAGATTTTGACGGTACCAATTTTAGATTAACATCTAAAAAAACAGACTGTTTGGCAAAAGACAACTGTGGTATACCTGCAGAGAAACCCAAACTGAACCTTTCTGAAATGGACCAACAATCTAGCTGTGCTCCAGGTAGTGGCTGCTGTTAATTAAACTTACAATAGAACAAGTATTAAAGAAATAACTATGCTACCAAAAATAGAGCAATTGATAAGCTCCTTAAGAACTGATTCAATTACAAATGATCGCAAAGAAGTATTACAGCCGTTAATAGATTTTATCCAACAGAAAAAAGCTGCTAATTCGTCTATTAGAATCAACTTTATCTGCACACATAATTCTAGAAGAAGTCACCTTTCTCAAGTATGGGCACAGACAATGGCTACCTATTTTAATATTAAAAATGTGTATTGCTATTCTGGTGGCACAGAGGCTACGGTACTCTTTCCTATGGTAGTAGAAACATTAAAGAATCAGGGTTTTCAGATTCAAAAATTATCAGACACTAGTAATCCTGTTTATGCTATTAAGTTCTCTGAGAATGAGCATCCGGTCATTGGTTTTTCAAAATCTTATGAAGATGCGTTTAATCCAGCTTCACAGTTTGCAGCAGTATTGACTTGTTCACAAGCAGATGGTGGCTGTCCGTTTATTGCGGGTGCAGAAAAAAGGGTACCTATCACTTTTGAAGACCCAAAGGCTTTTGACAACACACCGCAGCAAGCAGAAAAATATGCTGAAAGAAGTATTCAGATTGCAACGGAACTTTTTTATGTATTCTCACAAATCAACAAGTAAAAATGGCATCTAAAAAATTAAGTTTTCTAGATAAAAATCTGACTTGGTGGATTTTTGCTGCTATGGCTCTAGGTGTTGGTATTGGTTACTTTTTTCCAGGTTTTCCAGATATCATCAACACTTTCAATAGCGGTACTACTAACATTCCCATAGCCATCGGGTTAATACTAATGATGTATCCTCCACTGGCAAAAGTGAACTATGCATTATTACCCAAAGTGTTTAGAAACACTAAAATTCTATCTATCTCTTTGATATTAAATTGGGTCATTGGTCCGGTATTAATGTTCATCTTGGCAATTACCTTTTTGTCTGACTACCCAGAATATATGGTTGGTCTTATACTCATAGGTCTGGCGCGTTGTATTGCTATGGTATTGGTATGGAACGATCTTGCCGATGGCAGTAGTGAGTACGGAGCAGGATTGGTGGCATTGAACAGTATTTTCCAAGTATTTGCCTATAGCTTTTATGCTTGGATATTTATTACCGTACTTCCACCCTACTTTGGTTTTGAAGGTGCAATTGTAGATATCTCTATTGGTACGATCGCTGAAAGTGTAGCTATCTATTTAGGATTACCGTTTTTAATGGGAATATTAAGTAGATTGATTTTAGTAAAACTCAAAGGTGAAGAATGGTACACCACCAAATTTATACCTACCATTTCGCCATTGACTTTGATAGCACTTTTGTTTACCATCGTAATCATGTTCTCATTAAAAGGAGAGTTAATAGTAGAAATACCTATGGATGTACTCATCATTGCAGTACCGTTACTAATCTACTTCACCTTAATGTTCATTATTGGTTTTTTCTTTACCAAGGCAACAGGTGCACCATATGATAAAACCGCTTCAGTAGCCTTTACGGCAGCCGGAAACAATTTTGAATTGGCCATTGCAGTTGCTATTGCCGTATTCGGTCTAAATTCTGGTCAGGCATTTGCCGGCGTTATTGGTCCTTTAGTTGAAGTACCTGCACTTATATTTTTAGTGAAAGTCTCCTTTTGGTTAAAAAAGAAATATTTTAATGCAGCCAACAAGGACTTGGTATAAAGAACTTTGTCACTTTTGAACACATAAATAATAGTCATTTAAAGCTTCGCCTCTATCTACAAATCTTGTACATAGAGGTTATTTTTTTGCTGAAGTCGTAAGATGTATAGAATAGGAAAAAAGTATTCAATATTCGGCAATTAGCATACAGTTAGAAAGATGTATCCCTTTACTTTTGTCAAGGTAAAACTGATATATACATTTAAAAAAATACGCATGAGTAAGGTAGTATTAATTACAGGAGCATCTTCTGGCATGGGGAAATCTACAGCCAACATTCTAAACAGCCAAGGCTATATTGTTTATGGTGCTGCAAGAAGAGTAGAAGAAATGCAAGATTTAAAGCTACAGGGAATACAAATTGTACCTTTAGATCTTACCAAAGATGATTCTATTGTATCGTGCGTAAACACAATACTAGATAAAGAAGGTAAAATAGATATTCTAATCAACAATGCTGGTTATGGCTCTTATGGAACTGTGGAAGATGTTTCAATAGCTGAAGCTAAAAGGCAGTTCGAAGTTAATTTATTTGGTTTGGCACGCATTACACAATTAATATTGCCAAAAATGCGAGAACACAATTATGGCAGAATTGTAAACATTTCGTCTATGGGCGGTAAGGTCTACTTACCCTTGGGCGCATGGTATTTCGCTACCAAACATGCTTTAGAAGGTTGGAGCGATTGCCTACGTTTAGAAGTTAAACCATTTGGAATTGATGTGGTCATTGTAGAACCAGGCGGAATCAAGACCCCTTGGGGATTAATTGCAGCAGAAAGTTTAAAAGAAACCTCTGGTTCAGGTGCTTACGCAACATTTGCAAATTCTGTGGCAGAAACTATGAAAAAAGACTTTACAAATGATCGCTTTACAGATGTGCAAGTATTAGGAAAAACGATAGCCAAAGCAGCTACGGTAAAAAATCCGAAAATCAGATACGTAAAAGGGTACTCTGCCAAGTTCGCCATAACAGTGCGTAAATGGTTTGGTGACCGTATATTTGACAAAGTGATTATGAGTCAATATAAATAGCATGATCAAAAGAATATTAAAAAAAATAATGATAACAACCTTAGTAATAATAGGTCTACTGGTTATTGCCATTCTGGCATTTACCAATTTTTATCCAAGTTTTGGGGGTAATAGCACCAAAGAGCAAAAATTGGCGTACTCAAAATCTCAACAATTTAACAATGGTAAATTCCGTAATGTAAAACCGGTACCAGAAGACTTATCCTTTTCTGACAAGTTAAGTTTGGCGTATACCTTTTTTACCACCAAAGTTCCCAATGGGCGCCCCAAAAAAGATTTAGTGCCTAAAAAGTTAGACACTACACATATTGCATATTATGATGGAGAGGCTAGATTAATCTGGTTTGGACATTCCTCTTTTCTATTACAGATCGATGGAAAGAATATTTTAATAGACCCAATGTTCGGTGCCGTTGCAGCCCCTCACCCACTTTTAGGAGAAAAACGATTCAATAAAGAATTCCCAATAGCCATTGAGCAATTACCACAAATTGATGCCGTAATCTTTTCTCATGATCATTATGACCACTTAGATTATGAATCTGTATTGAAGATAAAGGATAAAACAAAACATTTTTATACGCCACTTGCCGTTGGTAACCACCTTAGATCTTGGGGCGTTTCAGATTCACAAATAACAGAATTGGACTGGTGGCAAGAAACACAGTTAGGCTCCCTCAAATTTGTTTGCACGCCGGCACAGCATTTCTCTGGCAGAGGTTTAAATAACAACCAAAGTACTTTATGGAGTTCTTGGGTCATAACCTCAAAAAACGAAAATATCTTCTTTAGTGGTGATAGTGGCTATGCAGATCATTTTAAAGAAATAGGGAACAAATACGGTCCTTTTGATCTTGCCTTGATGGAATGCGGTCAATACAACAAATTGTGGTCAGATATTCATATGATGCCTGAAGAAACAGCACAAGCCGGCTTAGACGTAAAAGCAAAAAAAATAATGCCTATTCATTGGGCAGGTTTTAAATTAGCCTTGCATGAATGGACAGATCCTATCATAAGAATTAAAACAAAGGCAGCCGAACTAAATATTAATGTGATCGCACCACAAATTGGGCAAGAAATAATAGTAAAAGATTCAGTTACCACCTACCCCAACTGGTGGCAGAATATTTAAGTGATTTATTATGAAGGAAATTATAACAATTAATAATGTTGCAGATGTTCATTCTTACTTTAGTCTGGATAAACCAAAACACCCTTTAATTTCCGTATTAAGAATTGGCGAAAATTGGGATCAGATAGGTCTAGAAAATTTTAAATACTCCTTAGGACTTTATCATATCAGTTTAAAAGATAATTGTGCTTTTACCATTAAAAACTATGGTAGAAATTCATATGATTACCAAGAAGGTTCTATGATTTTTATGGCTCCTGATCAAATAATGGAATTTGAAAAACAAAATATTAATACCTCAGACCAGGGTTGGACGCTGATGTTTCATCCAGATTTAATTAGAAAATCTGAACTAGGTAAGAAAATAGACCTGTTTACTTTTTTTGAATACGCCTCTAACGAAGCCTTACATTTATCAGATGACGAGAGGAAAACGGTGACTGAAATAGTAGAAAAAATTGAAAAAGAATACAGTGGTAATATTGACACTCATAGTCAAACCATTATTATTTCTAATCTAGAATTGTTATTTAATTATTGTGTTAGGTTTTATGACAGACAATTCTACACACGAACCAATTTAAATAAAGACATAGCAGCTAATTTTAAAAAGTTACTCAAGGAATACTACAATCAAAACAAACAAATTGAACTTGGTATACCAACAGTACAATATTGTGGAGAAGCATTGAATATTTCAGCTAAGTACTTGAGTGATTTGCTTAGAAAAGAAACCGGACAAGGAACCCAAGACCACATTCACCAATACATCATAGAAAAAGCAAAGAACAAACTATTAAACTCAAAGAAAAGTGCTAGTGAAATAGCATATTCTTTGGGGTTTGAATATCCACAGTATTTTAGCAAAATTTTTAAAAAGAAAACTTCTATGAGTCCTAATGAGTATAGATTAAACTTAAATTAGAAATACTTTTGGTATCATTAACATACATGTTTTTTTTGACCAGTATTCTCTAAATACGTTTTTTACTTCGACCAAAAACAACAAACTATTTTCTAGTTAAGAATACGTTAAACATTGTCAAAAACATTCTACTCCGTATTTTATTAAGCATATTTACGATATGAAACAGTCTTTAAAATCTGAATTATCAAAACAACTCATACTCAATGAGGCGTTTAAACTTTTCTATGAAGATGGATTTAAGACTACTAGTATTGAGAAAATAATGAAGGCTACTACCATGACAAAAGGAGCTTTCTATCATCACTATGCAAATAAAAAAGAATTAGGCATAGAAATAATTACCCAAAAATTACAAAGTAGAGTTCAAAAAAGAATGGTATACCCACTATACCAAAACGGTAATGCATATGCTATTTTAGAAGATACATTTTTAAACAGCCTTAAGTCTTTCAGCATGTATGAAAAGAAACACGGTTGCCCAACAAATAATCTTATCAATGAAATTGGGGATAATGAAAAGGTATACCAAAGAGCGTTGAAAAACATCATTGAGGAATGGAAAAGAGCTCTCATAGAGTTAATTGAACGAGGAAAGACGGAGAACTCTATTAAAAATGAAATTTCAAGTGCTGCAGCCGCAATTTATTTAATTAGTGCTTTTGAAGGAATACGTGGAATTCGCAAACTTTATGATGATGACAAAGTGATGGACGAATATTTAAACGGACTATCTATTTACTTAAAACAAATAAAACAATAATTTTTTTACCCAAAAACATACTGCTTAGAATGTTTTTAAAATTACAAATACTATGAACAAAGACAGAAGAAACTTCATTAAAAAATCGACCATCCTTGGTGCTGCCGGTGCAGCCATACCTGCCCTAGGGTTTGCTAACAAAAAAGAAGAATTATTTGATAAACCCAAAGTACTATTCTTTGATGTTAACGAAACCCTTTTAGATTTAACTGCTATGAAAGATAGCGTTGCTAAAGCGCTAAACGGTAGAAATGATTTGTTACCGCTATGGTTTACGACTATGTTGCAATATTCACTTGTGTCTACAGTTGCAAATCAATACAATGATTTTGCCATTATTGGTGCTGCAGCTTTGCAAATGGTTGCGGCAAACAACGGCATAACGCTAAGTCATGACGAAGCAAAAAAATCTATTGTAGACCCTATTCGTTCGTTGCCTGCCCACCCAGAAGTTCCAGCTGCTTTACAATCCTTAAAAGACGCGGGTTACAAATTGGTTTCTTTTACCAACTCATCAAATAAAGGAGTTGAAACTCAATTTAAAAATTCTGGATTGACCAAATACTTTGATCAACGCTTAAGCATTGAGGATATGGGAAAATTTAAACCACATGTAGATGCATATAATTGGGCTGCCAGAAAAATGAGCATACAACCAAAAGAGTGTTTACTAGTAGCTGCTCATGGCTGGGATATTTCAGGAGCACTTTGGGCAAATTGGAGAGGCGCCTTTATCAGTAGACCTGGTGCACAACTATACCCTTTATCCCCTACTCCAGAGATTAATGAACCTGATTTAACATTGGTAGCCAAGAAATTAATCAGCCTATAAAAATCAATGAAATGAAATTAGAAAAGAAAGTTATCATCGTTACCGGTGCCTCTAGGGGTATTGGTCAAGAAGTTGCATTTCTCTTAGCAAAAAATGGAGCCAAAGTGGTTGTAAACCATTCTAATAGCTCTGAAGACGCAGAAAAGACCGTAAACAAAATCAAAGCTGATGGCGGTGAAGCAATCGCCATTAAAGCTGATGTCAGTAATAGAGAACAAGTAACACAACTGTTCGATAAAACTATCGCTGCATTTGGTGAAGTAAACGTATTGGTAAACAATGCTGGAGTTATGATTTCAAAAGAGCTAAAAGATAGCACCCAAGAAGATTTCAGTAAGTTATTTGACGTTAACGTTAGAGGTATATTTAACACCTTACAAGAAGCTAATACTAAGCTTGCAGATAAAGGAAATATTATCAATTTTTCTTCTAGTACCGTAAAACTAATGTTCCCTACCTACGCTTTATATTCTGCTTCTAAAGCAGCTGTAGAACAGATGACACGTGTTTTTTCTAAAGAAATAGGCAGAGGAATTTCTGTTAATGCCTTGGCACCTGGAGCTACAGAAACAGAATTGTTCATGAAAGGGAAGTCACAAGAATTTATAGATAAACTGAGTTCTATGAATGCCTTTGACAGACTTGCACAGCCTATAGATATCGCTAGGGTTGTACTATTTTTGGCAAGTGATGAATCTAAATGGATTTCTGGTCAAACCATTGGCGCCAACGGTGCTCTAATCTAAACCTAAATAATCAATATGAATTTTAAAATTACCACCCTACTAGTTTTTACCATTTTAATTACTTCTTGCAAAGGAGAAAAAAGTGTCAAAAAAGAAGAAATAAGTACACCTACCTTTGAAAACAAAGGTCAAGAACTTGTTTCAAAAATGCTTGAAAAAGTAGGCGATTATAAAATGTTACGTAGTAAAAAAGATGTAGCATATACTTACACTTACCAAACTCCAGATGGTAAGACAGATATTTCTAATGAAAAATACATTTTTGACGGCGAACTATCTTACGGTAAATACGAAAAGCACCAAAGAACATTAGGTAATCTTGAAGGATCCATTGAACAAGGTTATGATGGCAAAGAGTTTTGGCTTAAAAACAATGAGGAAATTATATTGGATAGCAGTGCTCTAAAAAGAGTAGCATTCAACAGACCTACTAATTTTTATTGGTTTACAATGTTTCAAAAGCTAATGGACAAAGGTGTATCATACGAATATCTAGGCGAAGAAACCCTGAACAACACTCCGTATGAAATCGTTAAAGTGTCCTTTGATTTTGGGAACTCAAAACCTACGGATATTTATCAGTTATACATCAATAAAAACACCCATTTGGTAGATCAATTTCTATTTACCGTTGCTGATTTTGGAGCAATGGAAACACCTAATTTAATGGTATTAGAATATGAAGATGTAGACGGAATGTTAATACCTACAAAAAGAAAGTATAAAAAATCTACTTGGAAAGCCGCGGTAAGCGATGCTCCATGGATAACCGTAAATTGGTCTAACATTAGTTTTAACAACAGCTTAAAACCTCAAGAATTTAAAAAATAAGTATCTGATAACTAAATTTTTAAATAATAATACCTAAGTTATACTTATAGAAACGATTTGCCTTTTGGCAAATCGTTTTTTACTTAGTGAAATAATCAAAACACTATCATTCAACAGCAAAGCAGAACCTGTCACAACCTATGACTAGTGGAAGATTAACAAATTTTAATATAGGTTCTTATCAAAATTAAATACATTGCGAGTCTGTTTAAAATCAGCCAATAACTCTAAAAGCCTTTAAACGGTAAACAACTTAAAATATATTAACGACCTAACTACCAACTCAACTTATGTCAACAAACTCCGACTACTCCACGTTTGAAAAGTTAAACGAAGAACAACTACCCGTTGCAAAACATAAGTTACATGATTGGACCCACTTTGCAGGTCTGTACGCCGCTGAACACGTTGCAGCAACAGAATTTGTAATTGGCGCAACGTTTGTTGCCTTAGGGGCAAAAACAATGGATATTATACTTGGGCTTTTAATAGGTAATATTCTAGCCGTTCTAAGTTGGACATTCATTACATCTCCTATAGCAGTAGAGACAAGGTTAAGCCTTTATACCTATCTCAACAAAATTGCAGGAGACTCAATGACCAAACTTTACAATTGGGCAAACGTCATTATTTTCTCGGTCATATCCGCAGCAATGATTACCGTATCGGCTACCGCCGTGCGTTTTGCTTTTGATATTCCCGCACAATTAAACTGGTACCCTACCAACATGTGGTTTGTTGTCATCGTTTTTTGCGTTGGACTCGTAGTGGTATCCATTGCGTTATATGGATTTAATGCAGTATCTGAATTTTCAGGTATTTGCGCACCTTGGCTTTTTGTAATGTTTACGAGCGGTGCCATGGTATTATTACCAGCTCTTTCTTTAGATGTATTGGGCACTACATTGCCTAATGGCTGGAATGATTTGATATCACTCGGAGACCAATCCATATGGACAGGAGTAGATAGTGCCGGCAAACCCGGTATTGGCCTGGTTGAAGTCATTGGCTTCGCTTGGGCAGCAAATACAATTACCCATTTCGGATTAATAGATATGGCTTTGTTACGTTTTGCCAAAAAGAAATCTTACGGTCTTGCCACCAGCACAGGTATGATGTTTGGGCACTATGTGGCTTGGATAGCTGCAGGGATTATGGGAGCAGGTGCAGCAGTTATCATTGGTAAAACTATTGTAGAACTAGACCCGGGAGATGTTGCATTTTACGCATTGGGTTGGTCTGGTTTTGTTATCGTAATAGTTGCCGGATGGACTACTGCAATTACTAACCTATACAGAGCCGGCTTAGCTGCACAGGCTATATTTCACAAACATTCACGTAAAAAAACAACCATTGTGGTTGGCTTGATTACCATTAGCATTGCTTGTTTTCCATTTGTATTTTCACAAATACTGCCACTATTGACCTATGCCGGTTTATTGGTCGTGCCTGTTGGTGGTATTGTGTTCGCTGAACATCAGATATTTCCAAAGATTGGATATACACGTTATTGGTCATCTTACCGTAACCTAACTTTTAGCACACCCGCAATTGTATCATGGGGATTAGGGCTGGTATTCGGTTTTGGATTAAATGCATTGAACGTTATGTCATTCTTCTATCTATTTATACCTACATGGATTTTCACCATCGCTATTTACACGGTTCTTGCTGGCAAATACGGAGCCAAAAACAAGTACCCACAAGCTGAGGAAAAAGAAAGTCTACGAAATGAACAAATTGAAGCATACCAAGAAGAAAAAAGCAAACTAGAGACTAAACCTAAGAAAGACACTTCAGTACTATCTAAGGTGATAAAACTAGTTTCGATTATTGCACTTATAATTACATTGGTATTGGCAGGTATTGTACTATTTGACAGTGCAAACGAAAATATCTATGTTGAAAATAGAGAAACATTTTATCATTATGCCTTTATATGTACCGTAACTTATTTTGTTACTGCTTATTGGGCTTTACTACGTGGCAAATCAAAAAACTAAGCTAAAAATGACAAAAGAAATCATGCTGAATAACAGTAATTTAGCAGAAATAAGCAAAAAATTACCTACTCCTACATTTGACAGAACATCACTTAAAATAGGTATAGTACACGTTGGTGTTGGTGGTTTTCACAGAGCCCATCAAGCTTTTTATACACACTTACTTCAAGAAAAAGAAAGTACCACTGAATGGGGAATTTGTGGTGTTGGTCTACGAGAGGGTGATCAAAAAATTCATGACGTTTTGCAAAAACAAGACGGTATGTATACGTTGATCATAAAGCATCCGGATGGTAAAATAGATTCTCAAGTATTAGGTTCTATCATCGACTTTAAATTGGGATTTGATACGCCAGATCTGGTCATTGAACAAATGGCACATCCTGACACAAAAATAGTGTCGTTGACCATTACCGAAGGAGGCTACAATTTTAATCCTGCAACGGGTGAATTCGATTTTGAAAATGCAGATGTACAACACGAACTTAAACATCCAAATAGCCCTAAAACTATATATGGGTTTTTAACCGCTGCCATTAAAAAAAGAAAAGAAGAAGGTTTACCAGCATTTACCGTAATGTCTTGTGACAATATTCAACATAATGGTGATGTTGCCAAAGAGATGTTATTGACCTTTGCAAAAAAGCAAAATGAAGAATTGGCGACATATATTGAAAAGGAAGTAAGTTTCCCTAACAGTATGGTAGATCGTATAACTCCTGTAACTACCCAAGCAGATATTGATTATTTAGAGAACACATATGGTGTAAAAGATGAATGGCCCGTAACTTGCGAGCCATTTATTCAATGGGTAATTGAAGACAACTTCTCTAATGGAAGACCAGAATTCGAAAAAGTTGGCGTACAGTTTGTACCAGATGTAAAGCCATATGAAAAGATGAAATTGCGTCTTATAAATGCAGGTCATTCCGTACTTGGTATTTTAGGAGCTATACATGGTCACCCAACTATAAACGCTTGTATGGAAGATGATTTGTTCGTTACCTACTTAAGGGCATTTATGGACAAAGAAGCCACTCCGGTGTTAGACAAACTAGAAGGTATAGATTTATCTGCCTACAAAGACAGTTTACTAGAAAGGTTTGCCAACCCTAACATAAAAGACAGTGTTAGCCGTATTTGCTCTGAAAGCTCCGCTAAATTGCCTAAATTTTTAATTGCTACAATTCAAGATAATTTAGCAAACGGCGGAAGCATAAAATTTGCTACTTTAGTTATTGCTGCATGGTGTTATTACAGTGATAAAGGAATCGATAAAGACGGCAACGAAATCGAGATTATTGATGCTATGCAAGAACAGTTGCGCCTAGCTGCAAGCAAAACCCAAACAGACCCGTTGGCATTCATAAGACAAGAATCACTATTCGGCAACCTAATAAACGAAGATAAATTCACAAATCTTTATAGCGATTTGGTTCAAAAAATTTATGCCAATCCTAACATCAAAGAAATAATGAAAGCGCTTTAATTGAATAATAAGTCAATTTTAGCTAATACAATTAATTCAGATTTATTATTTCCTGAGAAAGAATCTGCAATAGCCTTGGCCGTTTTTTTGGTCAAGGCTTTTATTTTATCTGAAAATGCATGTGGATGAATTTTATAGAACTCTTTAAATTCATCAAAACACTCCTCACTACTTTTTGTAGTCTCCATTAAAACATCGAATACAATTTCAATTTGGTTTGCGGCATCTGTACCGTAGCGATCGGTAAAATCATCTATATATAACCAATCTTCTTTTACGTATTCTTTAACTTTTTCCCATTCATTATTATGTACGGTACCATCACTTATGGCCACAGCATAAAAAAGCTTACCTAAATTTTCATAGAGTCCGTTCATTGTCTTCGCTGTATTTTCCATAGTAACAATTTTAGTAGATTTCAGCGTAAAAATATGAAGTAACCAATAATTTTAATATGACAATAATCAGTGTTAATTGATATATTTGATATATGCAGGATTTTCAAGAGAATAGTGACATTTTCAATTTACTTTCAGAAGGTGTTTCAGAAGGTATTATTGTGGTAGATTCTAACCAAATAGTAGTAGCCACCAACACTTCATCAGATCAAATGTTTGGTTATGAAAAAGGAGAACTGTTGGGCAAACCCTTGGATGTTCTCATACCAAAAAGATATCATGCCGGTCATGATGCCCATGTAGAAAAGTTTATTGCAAAAAGTGATAAGCGCCAAATGGGTCATGGTAGAAATCTGTACGGCATTTGTAAAGATGGTAAAGAATTTCCTGTGGAAGCCGGACTAAATCCGTTCGAATTTTATGGTTCCACTTACGTTATGGCATTGGTAATCGACATAACGGAACGTAAGAACAGAGAAGAAGAACTAAGTCATTGGGCACGTATTTTTGATGAATCCTTAAATGAGATTTTTGTTTTTGACGCTGAAAATTTCAAGTTTCTAAATGTCAATAAAGAAGCACAGAGAAACATAGGTTATTCAATAGATGAATTAAATCATATGACCCCGGTAGATATTAAACCGGATATAACAACTTCTGAATTTGAAAACATAATATCACCATTATCAAAGAACGAGACCACTAAAGTCAACTTTGAAACAAAACACGGGAGAAAAGATGGTACTACATATCCGGTCGAGGTACACTTACAATTATCTACACTAGGTAAAAAGAAAGTATATGTAGCATTTATATTAGACATTACAGAACGAAAAAATTACACTGAAAATTTAGAAAATATAGTTGAGGAACGTACTCAACAACTTACTGAGGCCTTAGCTGTAGAAAAAGAGCTTAATGAACTAAAAACAAGATTTTTATCATTAGTATCTCATGAGTTTAAAACACCATTAAGCAGTATTTTAACTTCAATAACCTTATTAGGCAAGTATACACAAACAGAGCAACAACCCAAACGAGATAAGCACGTTACCACCATTAAAAATAAAGTAAAATACCTAGACACCATTCTTAACGACTTTTTATCCGTAGAGAGTTTAGAATCTGGTAAGGTTAATTATAAAATTGAAGAATTTCCTTTAAGCAAAATTGTAAACGAAGTGGTTTATAATAGTAATATGTTATTAAAATCTGGTCAACAGATTCATTATCCAGATAACATAGATGACTTGAATATAAATTTTGATGAAAAGACATTAGAGCTGGCATTATCAAACTTGATACATAATGCCATAAAATATTCACCAGAAGATACCACCATAGATATTAAAGTAGAAATATTGAATACTGGCTACTCCATTAATGTCATTGATCAAGGGATAGGCATAGCAGAAGAAGAGCAGAAACACATATTTAATCGTTATTTTAGGGCAGAGAATGCATTGTTGACCCAAGGCACTGGTATTGGTTTAAATATTGCAAAACAGCATATAGAAAATTTAGGCGGTAGTCTTATGTTTTCAAGTGTTGTAAATAAAGGATCAACTTTTACATTATCTATTCCAAAATTGAAAACCAACTAGAAGATGAAAAGAATTTTATTGATTGAGGACGACAAAGCCTTACGCGAGAATACTGAAGAGCTTTTAGAATTATCTGGTTACAATGTAACAACCGCGCCAAATGGTAAAATTGGTATTGAAACTGCCATTGAAAACTTACCCGACATTATAGTTTGCGATATTATGATGCCCGTAGTTGATGGCTATGGCGTTTTAGAAAACCTCTCTAATAACGAAAAGACAAAACAGATACCTTTTATATTTCTCTCTGCAAAGACAGAACATAAAGAAATTA
>NZ_JBDVOT010000102.1:0-4844 GCF_039968975.1 Maribacter sp.
GTACACTAAAAAGATTTTTGACTTTTTAGAAAATGAAATTAGTGTAGAGTATCCTTGGCAAGATTATAAACAGGTACCTGTACATGATTTTTTATATGCAGGCATGGAGAATACAAGCGCAACTTTTTTCTCTGATGCCTATGTTATTGATTCCACTTCATTTGTTGATAGAAATTATGTTAATATCAATGCGCATGAATTGGCACACCAATGGTTTGGTAATTTGGTGACGGAAAAGAATAGCGAACATCATTGGTTACACGAAGGTTTTGCTACCTATTATGCATATCTGGCTGAAAAAGAAGTTTTTGGTGATGATTATTTCTATTGGAAATTATTCGACACAGCTAAAACATTACACGAGATATCTGAAAGGGGAGAAGGAGAGAGTTTATTGAATCCCAGGGCTAGTAGTCTTACGTTCTATGAAAAAGGAGCTTGGGCTTTAGCCGTTTTAAAAGATAAAATAGGTGAAACTGCTTTTAAAGAAGGTATAAAAACATACTTGGATAAATTTGAGTACCAAAATGTGACTGTTACCGATTTCATGGATGTGTTGGAAGAGACGAGTGGAAAAGATTTGAGTGAATTTAAAGAGGTTTGGTTGAAAGGAAAAGATTTTCCTGAAGAGAGCGCTAAACTCTTTTTGATGAAAAATAACGCTTCATTAAAAATGTTTTATACTCTAAAACATGATGATGATAGTACTTTTATTTCATCTGAAATTTTAAAGGACCCAGAACTTACTACTAGACTAAAGCTTGAATTACTCAAGTCAAAAGATGATATTTCTGAATTGGAACTTTCTTCTTTAATTGTAAGCGATGATATAAGAATACGACAATTTGCAGCTCAGAAAATGAGCAATATTTCAGAGGTTTCAAAAGAATTGGTTGAACCATTGTTATTAGATGATAGTTATATTACCAATGAATTAATGCTTTATAATTTATGGTCTAGTTTTGACTATTATAGAAGTACTTATTTAGAAAAAACTAAGGACATCGTTGGTTTGCCAAATAATAATGTGCGGTTACTTTGGTTAACATTAGCATTGTTTACGCCAGACTATAGACCTACAGAAAATGTTTATTTTCATCGAGAGCTTGTTGGTTATACAAATGGTATTTATAATCCAGAAATACGACAAACAGCTTTTCAATACCTTTCAGAAATAAAAGCACTTAATGGTGATGCGTATGCCAATCTAATAAAGGCGACGAACCATCATTCTTGGCAGTTTAGAAATTATGCAAGAAAGTTATTTGATACCTTGTGGAGCGACCAAGAACATAAAAAAGAAATTGAAAAGATTGTAAATCAACTAAATTCATCAGATTTGCGTTATCTTAAAACGAAATTAAATTAATAATGAAAGCATTAGTTATTTCTGGTGGTGGTAGTAAAGGAGCCTTTGCAGGTGGCGTTGCCCAATACCTTATTCAAGAAGAAGGAAGAAAGTATGATATTTTTGTGGGTACTTCTACCGGTAGTCTACTTATCTCTCATTTAGCACTAGGCAAACTAGATAAGATCAAAGAAATATATTCTAATGTCAATCAGAAAAGTATATTTAATAACTGTCCGTTTTTAGTTAAGAATATTCGTGGTAATGAAGAAATTTCAATTAATCATTGGAACGTGTTTAGAAACTTCATGACCGGTAAAAAGACCTTTGGAGAAAGTGAAAACTTGCGTAAGCTCATAGAAAATAGTTTAACTATTGAGGAGTTTGAAACTCTAAAGAACGGTGATTCTGATGTTGTAATAACCGTGTCTAATCTTTCATTAAATCAAGTAGAGTACAAGTCTATTAAAGATTGTACTTATGAAGATTATTGTGATTGGATCTGGATATCGGCCAACTATACACCATTTATGAGTTTAGTGCGCAAAAACTATTGTGAATATGCCGATGGTGGTTTAGGTAGTATTGTACCTATTGAAGAAGCAATAAAAAGAGGTGCTACAGAAGTAGATGTCGTTGTGCTTCATACGGAAGTCAACTACATGAACAGGGTCGCTTCGCGTAATCCTTTTGAGTTGATTACAACGATGATGAGTTTTATTTTAGATAGAATTGAGCATCAGAATATCAGAATTGGAAAATTGGTTGCCAATCAAAAAAATGCAATCATCAATCTGTTTTACACACCAACGATATTAACGACCAACTCTTTAATTTTTGATAAGGCAAAGATGACACTGTGGTGGAAGCGGGGTTACCTTTACGCAAAGAATAAGAATGAAGAAACGAATCCTATTGAACCCAATGAACATGAATAAATATTATAATGTAGTTCATTGGTAATGATATAAAACGAAAAAAGCTTTCCATATAGAAAGCTTTTTTTATTCTTGTAAAGACTATTTAATCAACTACCATAAATCGCCAATTTCTCTTTTTACAAAAGATAGGGCGGTAGCTGAAGGTGAAGTTTTATCCATAGTTTCATTAAGGATATCTTCCCTTAATTTATCTGCAGTTTCTGTATTGCTCATGGCTGCTTTTCTAATCATTTGTATCGTAGCACTTTTTGCAGCTTTAATAACGTTCCAGCATTCATCTGTCATATAGATTTGCTGAGAAAGGTTATGTTCAAATTCAGTTTCAACGCTTTTAATCAATAGATTTTCGTAAGCGTTTTTATCATCACTTTGTGGAGCAACACGAACTACCAAGCTAGGTATTGCTATGCGTTCTAAAAATAACGCCATTCTCTCATAAGCTTGTAAGCGTACTGGTAAGGTATCTTTTTGTGAGTCTTTATGTAATAGAAAACGCCTTCTTCCTTCTTCATTATTAGTGTGCATTCTAAAAAAATAGAAAGCAATGGCACCAGTAATTACAGAGGGTATTAAATAAGCGAAAAGTTGAAAAATTTGGTCGGAGTTCATTTTTTAATTAGTTATTATTTACGAAATAAGAACGTCCAAATTTCTCAATTAGTATAGTGGTTTATCGATGAAATGCTTAAAATTAGTTTTTAGCGTCTCCCTTCGCCATATCATAAAATGCTTTATAATCTGGTTGAAACTTTATTTGTAGTGATTCGCGTAAGCCTCCATCTTGCCCAACAGCCACAATTCTTTCTCCGTTAACACCAAAATCTTTAATTAAAATACTGGCAATAGCAGTGGCTTGCTGTAATGCTATATTCATTTCACCTGTAATATTAAGGCTTGCAACTGTAATGACACTTTTTGGATTTGCATTTGCAACCTTAGCTAAATTCTCGATCCAAGTTCTAGATTCGCTAGAAGGGTTAATACCAACACCATCTGTAAAGAAGAAGTCTAATTTTTCTGAAATAACTACAGAACCATCGGTTACACCAACTTTTGCATTTTCACCTAGTACTTGTTTTGCATTGGTCAATATCACAACCGCTGTAGAATCATTACTGGCAACGGCATCGGTTACACCTTTCAGCTGCTTTTCTTTTCTTTCTAATGCAGCCATGGTTTTATTGATATTCTCTGAATTCTGACTAGATAATGCAGCAAAACTATTTAAGTTCTTCATTAACGTAGCGTTTGCATCTTGCAATTCTGTTACTTGAGACTGGTATTCATCTGAGCGTTGGTCTGCAAGTTTCTCATTGCGTTGAGATGTGCTTACCATTTTGGAAATAGAATCTAGTTTAAATTTTAATTCTTGATTTTGCTCAATCAATTCACTTTTTTTCTGAGCCTGAATTGTGCTTAACCCTAAAAGGAATAAAGAAGCACCTATAAAAAATCGTTTCATAGTAATATGCATTAAATAGTTTAATCTAAATTTTGCCGCCAAGATACGAACAGTCTTTTAAATCTTGAACTCCCGTGAACGGTACTTTCGCTTTATTATACCCGTAAGTAGAAGCTAAACTTTTATTTAGGTCGTTGTCATCTACGTTGACCTGAACATCATCCATAGTAAATTGACTTGGGTGCTCATAGCCTGCAGCATGCGTTATTTCTAAAAACTCTTTTCTGAAAGTAGTGAAATATTGTGCTAACCTATCTGATTTTAATGGCACATTTATACCTTTTTGCAACCATTTGCTTTGCGTAGCAATACCCGTTGGGCAAGTATTGTTGTGGCAAGCTTGTGCCTGTATACAGCCAATACTCATCATGGCCTCACGAGCAACATTTATACAATCTACCCCCATGGCAAATGCCATAGCCGCTTTTGCAGGAAAGCCTAATTTTCCAGAACCAATAAAAACAATTCGTTCTGTAAGTTTTCTGTTCAAGAATACTCTGTACAGACTTGAAAAGCCATATACCCATGGTAAAGAAACATGATCGGCGAATGAAGGGGGAGCTGCACCAGTACCACCTTCACCACCATCTACGGTGATGAAATCAGGTCCTTTTCCTGTTTCTAACATAATATCAGCCAATTCTTCCCATTGATCTAATTTTCCTATGGCTCCTTTAATTCCTACAGGTAAGCCTGTTTCATTGGCAATATTTTCTATGAGTGCCATTAACTCGGTTACATTAGAAAAAGCTTTATGCGTTGCAGGGGATAATACATCTTTACCTACTTCAACACCTCTAATTTCAGCCAGTTCTGGAGTAATTTTTGCGCCAGGTAGAACCCCTCCTTTTCCTGGTTTCGCACCTTGAGATAATTTTATTTCAATAGCTTTAATACACGGATTGTCTTCTACCAGCTTTTTCATTTTCTCCATAGAGAAGTTGCCGTCTTCAGTTCTTACTCCAAAGTAACCGGTACCAAAATGAAATACGATATCACCACCATGCTTGTGATAAGGAGATAAGCCACCT
Source organism: Maribacter sp. (assembly GCF_039968975.1). Lineage (GTDB taxonomy): Bacteria > Bacteroidota > Bacteroidia > Flavobacteriales > Flavobacteriaceae > Maribacter. Next base: position 4,783 of record NZ_JBDVOT010000102.1, read on the forward strand.
TCGCCGGTATTATGATAAGCACCTGATTTTTGGACACCTTTATTCATGGCTTCGACCGCAGC
>NZ_JBDVOT010000103.1:0-30735 GCF_039968975.1 Maribacter sp.
ATCTATCATTCCAGATATTTTCACATATCCGCCTAATGGCAACCAACCAATTCCGTATTCCGTCTCTCCTATTTTCTTTTTGAAAAGCGAGAACTTTACATCAAAAAACAAGTAGAACTTCTCTACTCTAGTTTTAAAATATTTAGCTGGTATAAAATGCCCTAACTCGTGCAGAACGATAAGTATAGAAAGGCTTAAAAAAAATTGTATTGTCTTTATTATAATAGGGCTCATTCTTTTTTCCTGAAAATTAAAATCGCACAAAAGTACATTTTTACAACCGCTAAAAAAAAGAAACGCACTGAGGTAGTGGTATTTTATGAATAATTTATCAGCGTAAGCTGCTTATTCACTTGAAAAAGATATACCGCTAGCGTACCTTTGTAAAAAATTCTTATGCGGTCCTTTTTCGCTAAATTCAAGTTATTCGGTCTGGTACTGTTGCCCATTTCTGCAGTTATCATGTATCTTTTTTACAATGCCTTACAACCTGTAAAATTATTACCGGTCTATTCCCCTGCTATGGTAAATGCCGAATTGGTGGCTGAAGAGATACAGCATGTTAGAAAATATCATACTATAGCCGATTTCTCTTTGACCAACCAAAATGGAGAGACCATTACCCAAGATAATTACAAGGGTAAAATTTACGTTGCCGATTTTTTCTTTACTACCTGCCCTACTATTTGCCCAATTATGACCAAAAACATGGTAGATCTCCAAAAAGCGCTTGGCAAAGATTCTGATGTCATGTTATTATCACATTCGGTTACGCCAGAAATTGATTCGGTGGCTCAATTGAAAAAATATGCCTTGGAAAAAGGGGTCGATGATAGCAACTGGAATTTGGTTACAGGCGATAAGAAACAGATTTATGAACTAGCCCGTAAATCTTATTTAGCCGTAAAGACCGATGGCGACGGCGGACCATTTGATATGATCCATACTGAAAATTTCATTCTAGTAGATGAGAAAAAGAGAATTAGGGGTTTTTACGACGGAACAAAAAAGGAGGATATTGAGAAACTATTAAAAGATATTGAACTACTAAAAGAATCTCATAAAAAATAAAAAGCCTCTGTTTAGGTTGTAAAACGGCTTTATATAGTTTCTAAGTTTAATGCCTTTGAGCACTAATTCAACGACCTATAATTATATGAAGTAATTGTTTTATTGTTAACATCTGCAGACACCCTCTTCATTTTAGAAATAATAAACAATGCGTTCGGAACATAATAAATTTATATAATTTTTAATTAAAGCTACTGGGATTTTACTCCAAACAAAAACCTGTAGAAAATAAAAAACCATACCGGATATCTTATTAATTTATTCGCATGGTTATTTTAAATGAATAACACTTACGTATTCAATAGTTATGTTAAAATAATATTCCATGATTTCAATCTGAAAAAATATGGACAACAATAATAGTTATCCACCTTAAAAACTAGTAGTTAATTATTCTAAAAAGTAAAGGGAATAAGTATATTTCCATTACTTTTGCCTTACTTATAATGAATCTAAATAAAAATTGGAAACTACTGTTGCAGATTTAAAGAGAGGTCAAAAAGGAATTATCAAAGAATTCACTGAAGACCTACTACCAATCAAGCTTTTAGAACTTGGGTGTCTACCCGGTAACGAAGTAGAATTGGTACAAGTAGCACCTTTAAAGGATCCAATTTACATTAATGTCAACGGATCTCATATTGCCATTAGAAGAGAAATGGCCTTACATATAGCACTTGATATTATAGAAGATAATGCTGTAGTATGAGTAAACAAATTAATGTAGCCCTTATAGGCAACCCTAATACCGGTAAAACTTCGGTTTTTAATCAACTAACAGGCTTAAATCAAAAAGTAGGTAACTACCCAGGTATTACGGTCGAGAAAAAGGAAGGAATCTGTAAACTACCCAGAGGTGTAAAAGCTCATATTTTAGACCTACCGGGAACCTACAGTTTAAACACTACCTCATTAGATGAGAGTGTAGCTGTTGAACTTCTTTTAAACAAGAATGATAAAGACCACCCAGATGTTGCCATTGTTGTTTCTGATGTTGAGAACCTAAAGAGAAACCTTTTACTTTTTACCCAAATAAAAGACCTAAAAATCCCTACCATATTGGTTATTAATATGGCAGATCGTATGTCACGTAAAGGTATTACCATTGATATTGAATTATTAGAAAAGAAATTAAACTCAAAAATTGCATTAGTCAGCACTCGTAAAGAAACAGGTATTGAGCGATTACGCGAATTAATAGCCGATTATAAAAACCTTTCTAAAACGCAAAATGTAGATACATCTGTTATTGCACCAGAATACTTTGCAAGTTTAAAAGAAGCTTTTCCAAAAGAAGATGTCTATAAGCTTTGGCTGGTGATTACCCAAGATGTAAATTTCATGCCTTTAGAGAAGACGCTTATAAAAGACACTTCTTCTTTTACCACAAAATCTAAATCTGAGCTTAAACGTCTTCAACAAAAAGAGACCATTTTACGCTATCAGTTTATCAACGGCATTTTAAAAGAAACCTATAAAGTAGATGCCAATGCCGCAAAAGGTTTTAGGGCAACTTTAGATAAGGTTCTGACACATAAAGTTTTTGGTTACGTAATCTTCTTTTTAATACTGCTTACCATTTTTCAAGCAATATATGGGTGGAGCGAGTACCCAATGGATTTAATTGACGGTTTCTTTGCATCGGCTACAGAATGGGTAAAAGACACCTTACCGCCAGGCGTTTTCACCAACTTAATAGCAGAGGGTATTTTAGCCGGTATTGGTGGTATCGTCATATTCATACCTCAAATAGCATTTTTGTTCTTGTTTATAGCCTTACTTGAAGAAACAGGCTATATGAGCAGGGTAGTCTTTTTAATGGACAGAATTATGCGTCCGTTTGGGTTGAGCGGTAAAAGTGTGGTTCCGTTAATTTCAGGTACCGCTTGTGCAATACCAGCCGTTATGGCAACCAGAACTATTGAAAACTGGAAAGAAAGATTAATTACCATTTTGGTAACGCCTTTTACTACTTGTTCTGCAAGGCTACCTGTGTATTTGATAATTATAGCATTAGTAATACCGGAAGGTAGTTTTCTTGGACTTAGTTATAAAGCCTTGACTTTAATGTCGTTATACTTAATGGGGTTTGGTGCTGCTATTTTATCTGCAGTTATTTTAAACAAGATTTTAAAAATCAAGAGCAAATCTTTCTTTGTGGTAGAAATGCCCAATTACAAATTACCATTACTAAAAAATGTAGGGTACACGGTACTAGAAAAAACAAAGAGCTTTGTATTTGGAGCTGGTAAAATAATTTTGGCCATATCAATTATACTATGGTTTTTAGGTTCTAACGGATTCTCTGACGAATTTAAAAATGCAGAAACCATTGTAACCAATAGAGTACAGGAAAATGGTTTTAGTGCAAGTAGCGAAATATATTTTAAGACACACCAAAATGGCACAGCTGCTGACGAGGAGTCTGGCCCATTAGAACGAAAAGAACTAGAAGATCGCGCTTTGGCACAAGAAATAGCAGGTTACAAATTAGAACACTCCTATATGGGTTATATGGGCAAAGCTATTGAACCCATAGTAAGACCTTTAGGCTATGACTGGAAAATTGGTATTGCCGTACTTACATCATTTGCCGCGCGTGAAGTATTCGTAGGCACACTTGCTACTATTTATAGTGTTGGCAATGACGAAGAAGAAACTATTAAAAATAGAATGGCCGCAGAGATAAACCCTAGAACTAAAAAACCATTGTTTAATTTGGCTTCAGGTATTTCGCTACTATTGTTCTACGCCTTCGCTATGCAATGCATGAGTACGTTAGCGGTAGTAAAAAGAGAAACCAACTCATGGAAATGGCCTGCTGGTCAACTAGTATTTATGAGCCTTTTTGCGTATATTGTAGCTTTAATAGCATACCAAATATTAAAATAGATATGGACATATTACAACACATTTTAGTTTACATCACCGTAATTATTTCGGCAGCATATCTGGTAAACAAATTTCTTATTCCAAAATCTTTATGGGCAGGAAAAAAAAATAATTCAAAAGCTTGTGGTCAAGGAGATTGTGGCTGTCATTAATTTTTGAATTTCTGTTAAACATTTTTTAAAACGTTCATAACAATTTCTAAAATTGTAACGTTACTTACTTTGGTTCGTCTAGATTGCGTAGGAATAATCTAACACTATGAACACTAGACCAATTTTATTACCCCTTTTTACTTTTTTATTATTCAATCTATTTCACACCAACGCACAAAGCTTAAGTGCTACGGTAATAGATAGTGTAAGTCAACAACCCATTCCTTTTGCCTCTGTTCAATTAAAAGAGAACTGGGCTATAACAAACGAAGAAGGTAATTTCAACTTAATATTCGACGAAGCTATTACTGAATCTGACTCCCTCACCGTATCCTCAATGGGGTATGAAACATTGACCAGACCAATAGCTGAATTTACATCCACTAAAATTTCCCTAGTTCCAAAAGCAATAGAATTGAGAGAAGTTATCGTCTCAAACAAGAATTACACAGCTGACGAGATAATGGATTTTGTGGAAGAAAATCTAGAAAAAAATTACGCTAATAATTTATCCAAAAAAAGACTTTTTCATAGAACAACTAACACAGATAGGTGGACCAAAAGTGACTTTAAGGTCAAAAAATCTTCCATAGATATATTGAACCAACAATTCATAGATAGCGTTATAAACACTGTGCCTAAAAACGATACCTATTATTCTGAAATAGTAGGAGACCTATATGGCGACCCAAGCAAAGCATTATTAAAGCTAGACCTTCTTAAAGCTTCCAAGTTATTTGACAAAAGCAACGAACTAGATGCCGAGAAATTAGAAGAAAAATTTAATGAAATATTGAGAAACAATGTTAAACCAGGTTCTTATTTCAAGATTAAATCTGGTTTATTTGGCACTAAAATAGATGCTGATGAAGTAAGCGAACTTTTAGAGACAGAAGTTGATTCTTCTGAAGTGGCAGCTGCAAACGAAGAATTAGAAAAGAGAAAAAAAGACAAAGAAGAACAGCAGAAAAATTATGCTTTATGGAAAAAAACTCAGCTTAATGATATTTTCCTTAGTCTACCAACAGAAGAAGATAGCAAACTAAATTTCATCCTTAAAACCAGAAAATACGATTATACACTTCAAGAATTTACATATTTAGGTGATGATGCGGTTTACGTAATCTCATTTCAACCAAGTGGATCCGCAGATTATGAAGGAACACTTTATGTAAACGCTGAAGATTTTGCGGTAGTTCAAATAGATTACAGTAATGTTAAACCAACTAAAAAATTTAATTTACTGGGCATTTCTACAAACTATTATTTATCTAAAGGAAAAATAATATATAACAAAAATAAAGACAACCATTATAGCGTACGCTATTTAGAGTCTGAAAGCGGTATGCGAGTTGGCGTTAAAAGACCCCTCAAAATAATTGAAAAGAATAAAATTGTAAAAGGAAAAAATAAGCAGAACGAGCTCTCTGGCGATATGGACTTTGTGATAATAGGAACAGAAAAAAATGAACTTATAGTATTTGACTCTAACAACATTGATCAATCTAGCTATGATGGCTTTACAGAAAACAATACTGTATCACCAACTTATATGCCTAAATACGACCCAACCTTTTGGGAGGGTTATGCAATAATAGAACCTAATACTGCAATTAAAGAATTTAAGGCTGCATCTATAGATTAAACTAGATTTTTAATAAAATTATAGAATAATAGCCCCCAACCTATTGCTAAAAAGAGTCCGCCAAGTGGGGTTATTGGACCTAATACCTTTATTTTGTTTCCTTTGGATGCAGAAATACACAAACCGTAGATACTAAAAGAAAAAAGAATTGTCCCTATAATTAAGCAGTAGATAATTGCTTTTTCTAGTCCCGTTCCTAAGTTTAAATTAAAGCTTAACATCAGTATCAATAGCGCATGATACATTTGGTATTTTACTCCAGTTTCAAAACTATTTAATTGATCTGCAGTAAATGTTTTCTTAAGCAAATGTGCTCCAAAAGCACCAAATACAACTGCTAACAAACCTAATAAAGCACCTGTCAATTGCGCTACTAAAACCATATCTTTTTATTTCAAAGATACTGTCATCTCCTATTATTTCATAAATTACAGAAAGTATAATCTTATAAACTATGAAATCGTATCTCGTAATCTATAGTATAATATTCGTTTTAATCAGCAGTTGTGGACCTGTAAAAAATACGAGCGGTAATACATCTTCTTTAGATACCGAGTTAAGGGAAAAGAATAGAGCGAATGTTTCTCTATTACAACGTATTCGACAAAAACCAGGTGTTGTACTTCAAAACAACGTTCCAATTTTAAACAAAACCGCAAACTCGTTTGATTCAAGCGGAAATCAGGAACCTTTATACGTTTTAAACAATCAGGTTATAGGAAATTCGTTTCTTTCAGTTAACGAGCTTATAGACAGTTATAACGTAAAGAAAATTGTAATTCTGTCTGGTGCAGATGCTGCAGGTTATGGCACACAAGGTTCTAATGGTGTAATTAAGATAACTAGTTATTAAACATTAGTTCAACCTAATATTCATCTCCATATGTGAATTTACGGTAAATGCACATTCCTTATATTTTGGCGGACCAAACATTTTCATCTTTCCTTTAGAAAAAGCAATTTGTTCTTTTGGGATGCCAAGCATGTTGGTATCTAAGTTTTTATTGCCGTTGGCATCATGAAAAATAGCAATAGCATACTCCCCTTCAGGAAGGTCTTTAATATCAAAAGCCGTCTTGCCTTTTACAGCCTTTTCTGAACCTGATTTATAGACCTCATCAAACTTTAAAAAAGAACCTTCATTATTATATACGGCAAAACAGATATTTCCCTTTTCAGAAGTGACGCCGTCAATATTTAAACTCACATTATGTTGTGCAAAAAGACCTGTAGATAATAAACTTATTACTAGTAGTGCTAAAAGATTCTTTTTAATCATGGGTGCTATCTAAATTTATACAACTTCTTGGCAAACCACAGAAGTATTGAATTAAAAACTTTATTTAGATTTCGACGCAAGCGTCTAAACATTTAAAATCTCGATTATCGAGTCAAAAATAGTTTCAATTGTTATGCCAAAACTAATGTAATCTTTAAGCTTTGTTTAAATCATTATAAATATACCCTTAATTAGGCTCGCTTAAAGCTCCTGTTCTTGAGCTAAGTTTCTGAAACAATTGAACAGTTTCAACGCTATCTTTTAAGTTAAAGTATACATAGCTAGAATCTTTATAGACCAACTTTAGTTTATTCTGATTGATATTATCGACAAATACATATACTTTTTTATCGGTCAAAGAATCTTTAAACTCTCTAAATACACCTTTCTCCTTCTCCAAGGCTGAAAAACCATGCAAACGCTGCATTGGTGGTATTCTCTCCACAAACGCAACACTGTCCAATTCATTTAAAGGAATTTCAACATTGTAAAACCCGGAGCGTAGACCAAGATTATTATCATCATTAGATACCCAGTTCTTTACATGAAGTATTAAAACGCCCGCACAACAAAGAACCGTCACGATCAAAGTAATTGTCCAAATCCAATTTTTCTTAGAAGATTGCATAAAAAATTAAAGTATCAAGTTAACAATACTATTGCCTTAAACGCTAAAACCGGTATTAAATTATTTTAGTATTGAAACACTTTAGTCTTAACCTAGACCAACATCTAATGTCATCATGATAATAAAGCCGCCAATGAAGCCCATGGTAGCAATATCAGTGTATTTATCTTGCTGCGTTTCTGGTATTACCTCTTCAACCACAACAAAAATCATTGCGCCCGCTGCAAATGAAAGTGCATAAGGTAAAATAGGCTGAAAGGTCATTACTGCCCAAGCTCCTAATACAGCGGCTACAGGTTCTACAAGCGCAGATGCCTGACCGAACATAAAACTCTTTGTTCTGCTTAAACCATGTCTACGCAAAGGCATGGCAACGGCAAAACCTTCAGGAAAATTCTGTAAACCTATACCCAAAGCCAATGCAACGGCACCGCCAATTGAAGCCCCGTCAAAACCAGCCGCTACACCACCAAAGAGAACACCTACCGCTAAACCTTCAGGTATGTTATGTAGGGTAATTGCCAAGGTCAACAAGGTAGTTCTACGCCAAGGAGTTTTTACACCTTCAGCTTCGCTTTCCTTAAAATTAATATGCAGGTGTGGTAATACCTTATCTAACCCAAATATGAACATAGCACCTAGAAAAAAGCCAATTGCTGCCGGTATAACCTTTACAAAACCATCACCGGGACTCATTTCAATACCCGGTGCCAGTAAGCTCCAAAAACTTGCGGCAACCATTACACCACCAGTAAAGCCTAACATACCATCTAAAACGGCACGGTTCATCGTTTTAAACAGAAATACCAATGCAGCACCCGCAGCTGTTAGTCCCCATGTAAACAATGTTGCATAAAATGCAGCTAGTACCGGGTCTATCGATTCAAAATACGCTATAATTTCATTCATAATCTTATTAATTCGTTGGTTTAAAACCTATTCTTCATCTACAATCTCTAAAAATAAATTTGTTGCTATTTGTTTAGAAATACGAATGGAGCCTGACCTTGTTGAAATAGTCACAGAGCCGTCAAACTCTTCAATTTCCAAAATCTTAAAAGTATCGCCCAGTGCGATTTTATTCTTGTCTAAAAATTTTAAAAACGCTGCCGAAGAGTCGTTCACACCTACACACACCCCTTGACTACCAACTGGTAATTCGCTTATTAATTTTTTGACAGATTTGGTGAACACCCCGTCTTTATTCGGTATTGGATCTCCATGAGGATCAACTTTTGGGTAACCTAAATGGGCATCTAGCTTATCTATCAAAGCATCGCTCTTTATGTGCTCTAATTGTTCTGCCACTACATGCACCTCATCCCAAGAGAAGTTTAGCTTATCTACTAAAAACACTTCCCATAAACGGTGTTTTCTAATAATAGAAAGTGCTACCAGCCTTCCTTTCTCTGAAAGTAAAACGCCTTGGTACTTTTTATAGTTCACCAAAGATTTTTCAGATAATTTCTTGACCATATCAGTAACTGATGATGGTTTCGTATTCATCTGCTCAGCAATAGCATTTGTAGCAACAGACTTACTATTAAAATCGCTTAAGTGATAAATCGTTTTTATGTAATCTTCCTCTGATAATGTCATTTCAAAACTATAATAACACAAAAATACATTTTTATACGTAAAAACAATTTTTTAGTTTTGTCTAAAATTAATTTTAGATGATTAAAATAATATTTTTTGCTTGCTCTATTTTTTCTTTCGGGATAATAAGCGCGCAGAATTCTACCATATCTGGAACAATATCTTCAAATGGGGTTCCAGAAGCTTATGTAAATATTTATTTGAAGGGCACCCAAATTGGTACTGCTTCAGATGAGAACGGTAATTATTCTTTAAAAAATGTACCATCAGGAAAACATACCCTAATTGCTTCTAACATAGGTTTTGAGAAATTTTACAAAACATTTACGATATCTGCAGGTGAGGATAGAAATTTGAACATTAGCCTATCACCCTCTACAGAATCTTTAGATGAAATGGTCGTCACCGGAACTTTAAAACCGGTAAGTAGACTAGAGAGTCCGGTACCAGTAGAAGTTTACAAACCCACTTTCTTCAAAAAAAACCCAACGGCAAGTATTTTTGAGGCGTTACAGAACGTAAACGGAGTAAGACCGCAAATCAATTGCAACGTATGTAATACGGGCGATATTCATATTAATGGATTAGAAGGTCCGTATACATTGGTATTGATTGACGGTATGCCCATTGTAAGTGGTTTGGGAACCGTGTACGGCTTATCTGGAATACCCAACTCTCTTATTGAACAAATTGAAGTAGTTAAGGGCCCTGCTTCTACCCTATATGGTAGTGAAGCCGTTGGCGGACTCATAAATATCATCACCAAAAACAATTTAACAGCTCCTAAGTTTTTTGCAGATAGTTTTGTAACAGATTGGGGAGAATTTAATCTGGATGTAGGAACAAAATTCAATGTAGGTAAAAAAGCAAATTTGCTCTTAGGCGCCAATTATTTCAAGTACGACAACCCTATTGATAATAATGGAGATAATTTTACAGACCTAACGCTACAAGACCGGATATCGGTTTTTCAAAAATGGAATTTCACTAGGAAAAACTCTCGAATATTTTCTTTGGCAGGACGCTTTTTCTACGAAGACCGATGGGGAGGAGAAATGCAATGGACACCAGAATTTAGAGGTGGAGATGAAATATATGGCGAAAGCATATACACCCGCAGATGGGAAGTGTTAGGGAAGTATCAATTACCGGTAAAAGAACAGATGATGCTGTCTTTTTCATATAATGACCACAAACAAAATTCGGTTTATGGCAATGTACCCTACCTAGCAGATCAGCGTATAGGTTTCACTCAACTAACATGGGATAAAACTGTTGGTAAACATAGCCTTTTAGTAGGTTCTGCCTTACGCTACAATTATTATGATGACAGCACTCCCGCCACATTAAGTACAGAGGGTAATGAACCAGATGAAGTTTTAATACCTAGTTTATTCGTGCAAGATGAAATAGCTTTCAACAAAAAACATTCTTTACTTCTAGGGGGTAGATATGACTATGACAGCCGCCATGGAAACATATTTACACCCAGAGCGGCGTACAGGTTCAAGTTTACCGATAATGATATCATTCGCCTAAATGCCGGTACAGGTTTTAGGGTAGTAAATCTATTTACAGAAGATCACGCAGCGTTAACCGGATCAAGAGATGTTATTATTGCAGAAGAACTGAAACCCGAACGTTCATTTAATGTCAACCTAAATTATTTGAAGAAAATTTACGGTGATAATGGCACTTTCGTTGGTTTGGATGCGTCTGTTTTTTACACAAATTTCCAAAATGTAATTATTCCTGATTATGACACCAATCCTAATCAGATTATATATGATAATTTAAATGGAACTTCGATTTCAAAAGGAATAAGCGCGAACCTAGATGTAGCTTTTTACAACGGTTTAAAACTGATGATAGGTGGCACCATACAAGATGTCAGCAATACAGAAGACGGCGTAAAAGAAAGACAGATACTTACAGAAAGTTATTCAGCAAACTGGAGCGTTAGCTACGATATCCGTACCTGGGACCTAACTATTGATTATACTGGAAATTTATACGGACCTATGCGACTACCTACCTTAGGCGAAAGTGACCCAAGAAGCGATTTTTCGCCAGCATGGAGTATTCAAAACATACAATTATCTTATGATGGAATAGAAAATCTTGAATTCTACGGAGGTGTAAAAAATCTATTAGATTGGACCCCAAATAACGGTAACCCCTTTATAATTGCCCGCGCAAACGATCCTTTTGACAAAGATGTAACCTTTGATGCCAATGGCAATGCCGTTGCTACACCAAACAACCCAAATGCGTTGACGTTTGATCCATCTTACGTTTATGGTCCTAACCAAGGTATACGATCATTTTTTGGAGTACGTTACACGTTGAATTAAGCACAAAAGACAATTGCTATTTCGTATTTTTGAGCTTCTCAGTAGTATTAGATTCTGAGTGATGTTTAAATACTATGAACGAATACGATTATATCATTATTGGCGCAGGTGCATCTGGTTTATTACTTGCAGATGCCATATTGAACGATTCGTTTTTTAATCAAAAGAAAATACTGTTACTTGACAAAAATGCAAAAGACACCAATGATAGAACATGGTGTTTTTGGGAAGAAGGTAATGGTCAGTTCGAAACTATCGTCCATAAAAAATGGAATTCTATTCACTTTCAAGGTGAGGATGTGCTGAAAAGAACAGATATAAGTCCGTATTCATATAAAATGATTAGAAGTATTGATTTCTACAATCATTATTTAGGTAGGGTTAAAGCATCGGCTAACATCACTTTTGTTCAAGACACTTTAAAAGATTTAAAAGAATCTGAAACTGTAGTTACGGTACAGACCACCAACAACACTTATTCTGGCAAGTACCTATTCAACAGCCTTTTTGACTATAAAATGGCAACTGGGCAAAATAAATATCCGGTGTTGCAACAGCATTTTGTGGGTTGGGTAATTAAAACCGACAAACCTATTTTTAATAGTAATGAAGTCACCTACATGGACTTTTCAATTCCTCAAGAAGGGAATACACGTTTTATGTACGTATTACCCTATTCTAATGACACAGCATTGATAGAATATACCTTGTTTTCTGAACACTTATTAAAAAGAGCAGAATATGACGAGGCCATAAAGAATTATATAGCAAAGCGATTTAATTGCGATACCTATGAAGTCATTGAAAAAGAAGCCGGTAGCATACCAATGACAGCGTATGACTTTAGGGAGCACCACACCAATAGAGTTAGATATATTGGTACTGCAGGCGGATGGGCAAAACCTAGCACAGGCTATACCTTAATGAGTACTGCTAAAAAAATACCTCAATTGGTTGAGCTTATAAAACAAGGAAAGCCGCTTAAAAAGTTAAAACTAAAAGGCAAATTTTGGTTTTATGATATGCTTTTTTTAGACGTTCTACATCATAACAATGCTAATGGACACAGTATATTTGAATCTATCTTTAAATCATTAAAACCACAAATGGTATTTAAATTCTTAGATGAGAAAACAAGTTTAAAGGAAGATATTATTTACATCAATTCCTGTCCAAAAATGCCATTTATAAAAGCATTGTTCAGAAGGCTATATTAAACAGTTCTATTCATTAAATTTTCACCAAACTCTTTTAGTAACGTTTTATTTTCCTCTTCAACATCCATTTCATCTAGTACTTCAAAAGCTTTTGCCGTATAATCAGAAATAGCAATTTTAGTAGCTTTATCCGCTTCGGTTTTTTCAAAAATTGAACGAACGACTTTTACCTTTGCGTCTGCCTCTTTAGGCTGAATAGAATATAAATGCTCTAGTTCTTTCGTCATCACTTCAGAACCTGAATTAAGCGCTTTTAAATATAGATATGTTTTCTTATTCTCAATAATATCGCCACCAACTTGCTTACCAAAAGTTTCTGGATCACCAAATACATCTAAATAATCATCTTGCAATTGAAAGGCTATTCCTAAATTTAGTCCAAAATTATACATTTGCTCTTGTGCAGCTTCAGGTGCACCGGCAACAATAGCTCCCATTTTTAAAGCGGCAGCCACAAGAACGGCAGTTTTGTATTCAATCATTTTAAGATACTCGGGCAACATAACATCATCACGGGTTTCAAAATCAACATCATATTGTTGACCTTCACAAACCTCTAAGGCCGTTTTACTAAAAAGTTTTGCCAAATCACGAAATACATTGGGCTCATAGTTTTCAAACAGCTGATAAGCCATGATTAGCATAGCATCACCGGAAAGAATACCTGTATTTATATCCCATTTTTCATGAACGGTAGTTTGCCCTCTACGTACGGGTGCATCATCCATGATATCATCGTGAACCAAAGAAAAATTATGAAATACTTCTATTGCCAAGGCAGCATCTAATGCACTTTTAAAATCTGATTTAAATATCTCTGCAGTCATTAATACCAAAACAGGTCTTAAGCGCTTTCCACCTAAACCAAGAATATAGGTAATGGGCTCATAAAGGTTTCTAGGTTCCTTTGTAATTTTCTTAGAGTCTAAATACGCAATAAACTCATCTCTATATTCTTCAATAGTGTGCATTACTAGCAATTTTTTTCAAAAATAGAATAAATATGGCTGAAACAAGGTGCTTTTATCCTTAGAAGAAGTAAAACTCTGAACCTATATATTATCACTAAAATATAGTAATGTCACTATCCAACAAATATTTAATAGAAATACAATATTTGAAAGAAATAATTAACTGGATATTTTATTCTTCTTATAAATAGCTAAAGGCTAACGTTTCCTTCTAGCATTAATAAATTGTAAAACTTTGGAAACTTTTATAGTTTTTAAAGTTTCCTGATGTATATTTGCCACCGTTATGAAGGAAAAAATAAGGGATACGGCATCACAGCTTTTCTTAGAACGTGGTTTTAAGAGTATTACCATGGACGATATTGCCAATGAAATAGGCATGTCTAAAAAAACCATTTACAGCGAATACAGCAACAAAACTTCATTGGTTGAAGATTGTGTAATGAATAAGTTTTGCCACTTAAGTGATGGTATTGACTTAATTATAGCGATGGAGAAAAACGCCATAGAAGAATTATATGAAATAAAAAAGTATGTAATGGCTCATTTAAATGATGAGAAAAGTTCTCCTCAGTATCAATTAATGAAATACTACCCTAAAATTCATAAAAACCTTAAACTGATGCAATTTGATAAAATGCATAGCTGCGTATTATTGAATGTTGAACGAGGTTTAGAACAGGGGTTGTTTAGGGACAATATAGACCCTGAATTTGTTGCCAGAATATATTTCACCGGCATGAACAGTATAAAAGACCAGAAGATATTTCCTCTAGACCAATTTCCAATAGGTAAACTTATGGACTCATTTTTAGAATATCACCTAAGAGGAATTGTCACTCCTAAGGGTAAAGCAATACTAAATAACATCATCAATTCAAATCAAGAATAATGCGAAATCAACTAGTAATCTTAATTACAATTCTAAGTATAAGCTTAGGATATTCACAAGAGCAAACCTACTCCTTTACGTTAGATGAGGCAATAGATTTTGCCTTAGAAAATAACTATTCCGCCATAAATGCAAATAGAGATATTATAGATGCCCAAAAACAAAAATGGGAAACAATTGCAGGAGGGTTACCCCAAATTAATGGATCTGTAGGGTATTCAAACCAATTGAAACAACCTGTTTCGTTGTTACCAGCAGAATTCGTAGGGGGGGAAGCAGGAGACTTTATACCTATAGTTTTCTCCCAACCACAATCTATGACTGCAACAGCTACTCTAACTCAACAGATTTTTGATGGTTCGTACATTGTTGGTGTACAGGCAACCAAGGCTTTCTTAAGTTATAGCGACAACAACAAAGAGAAAACAGAATTAGATGTTAGAAAGCAAGTAGTAGAAGCTTACGGTAATGTTCTACTAGCAGAAGAGAGTGTAAAAATATTGGAGAAAAATAAAGAAACGCTGGAAAAAACACTTTATGAAACTTCAAAATTGTTTGAAAACGGATTAGGAGATGAAGAAAGTGTTGATCAGTTGCAGATAACATTATCATCCATCGAAAATCAGTTACAAAATACACTTAGACTAAAGGAAATTACTTTACAAATGTTGAATGTAAGTATGGGACTAGATCTTAACGCACCAACACAACTACAAGAAAAACTAGAAGATTTGACCATGTCTAAAATGGATTTAGGCATTCTAAGTACTGATTTTAATATCAAAGACAACGTAGATTACAAATTAGCGGAGAATTTAAACGAACAACGCTTTTTTGAATGGAAATTGGCGAGAAGCCGTGCATTACCAACATTAAATGCATATATCAACTATGGTAGTTCTGCTTACTCAGAGAGCTTTGATTTTTTCAGTGGAGATCAACAGTGGTTTGATTCTTCTATACTGGGCTTAGATTTAAATATCCCAATATTCAGTTCTTTAAAAAGAAGCGCAAGTACACAACGTGCCAAAATTGCTTTAGAAAAAGCAAAAACACAATTAACAGAAGCAGAGCAACAGATTAGGTTACAATTAGAGAATGCAAAGAATAACTACACATTAGCTATTGACAACTATGATACTGCAAAGCAAAACCTAATGCTATCGGAACGTATTGAAAATAAAAACCAAATAAAATACAAAGAAGGTTTAGCCACTAGTTTTGAGTTAAGACAGGCTCAGACCCAATTGTACACTACCCAACAAGAATTCTTACAATCTATGGTTGAGGTTATTAATAAAAAGACCGAGCTAGAGATCATTATAAATACAAAAGACTAAATAATCAATCATTAAAAATACAATCATGAAGAAAATATTAATTTTATTGACTGCAACCATAGGCATTTACTCGTGTGGTGACGGCGAGCAATCGGTAGCAGATATTATAGCCCAACAAAATTTAGAAGCTATACGAGCAAAAAAGAATGAAATTACAGCTCAGCAAAAGGTTATCGCTGCCCAACTAAAATCTTTAGATTCTGCAATCGGTATTTTAGGCAATGAAGAGAAATTACCTTTGGTAAATACCTTAACGGCTAAGAAAGAAGTATTCAATCACTTTTTAGAATTACAGGGCGATGTTTCAACGAAACAAAATGTTTTGATCTACCCAGAAATGGCAGGTACACTACAAAGGGTTTATGTTAAAGAAGGTGCCAAAGTTTCTAAAGGTCAGGTATTGGCAACTATTGATGATGGTGGTATGTCAAGCCAATTAAGTCAATTAAAAACGCAAGCTGAATTAGCTAAAACTACTTTTGAACGTCAAGAGCGTTTATGGAATCAGAATATTGGTTCAGAAATACAGTTCCTACAAGCAAAAACAAATTATGAAGCTGCCGAAAATATGGTATCACAGGCACAGAGTCAATTAGGAAAATCTACTATTAATGCTCCTTTTTCCGGTATCATTGATAATGTAATAAAAGATCAAGGAACCGTGGTTGCGCCAGGTCCAGGCTCTGAGGTTTTCCGTATTGTAAATCTATCTGATATGTACATTGAAGTAGAAGTGCCAGAATCTTATTTAGGAAGTGTTTCTAAAGGAAAAGAAGCATTGGTATATTTTCCTGTTTTAGGCGATAGTATTGTTACTAAAATTAGGGAGACAGGCAATTTCATCAATCCATCTAACCGTTCTTTTGAAGTAGAAATCCCTGTACCGAACAAAGAAGGCAAAATAAAACCAAATTTAACGGCAAAGGTGGCTATAAACGATTATACAAGCGACGATGCCATTTTAATACCAACTAGTATAATATCTGAAAATGCAGATGGTGAGCAGTATGTATTTGTAGCGGAAGAGCCAAATGCAGATGGTGAAGCCTTGGTAAAAAGAAGCGTTATTACAACCGGTAAAACACAAGGTGCAAATATTGAAGTATTATCTGGTTTAACAGATGGCAACCAAATTATAAAAGAAGGTGCCAGAAGTGTTAAGGATGGTCAAAAAGTAAAAATTAAAAAATAAATATCGATGAGCAAAGTACAAAAGAACGCCGATAAGGAATTCGGTATATCGTCTTGGGCCATTGATAACCCTTCGGTTATTTATGTCATGATAGCCATTTTTCTATGGTTGGGTTTTAGTGCCTATATGGCAATGCCGAGAGAAGATTTTCCAGAAATTATAGAAACCAAAATCTACATAAGTACACCTTACCCAGGTAACACTGCTGAAGATATTGAAAAACTGATTACAGACCCATTAGAAGATAGGCTAAA
Organism: Maribacter sp.; assembly: GCF_039968975.1. Classification (GTDB taxonomy): domain Bacteria; phylum Bacteroidota; class Bacteroidia; order Flavobacteriales; family Flavobacteriaceae; genus Maribacter. The sequence continues at coordinate 17,487 of NZ_JBDVOT010000103.1, forward strand.
GAACATCAGTAATGTTGTTGAAATTACCTCAACGTCACAAGAAGATTATGCTATTTTAACTATAGAGTTTGATGAGGAAATTACAGTTGAACAGGCAAAACAAAAGGTAAAAGATGAGGTAGATAGTGAAAAAGCTAGTGAAGACTGGCCTACCTTCAATGGTGCCAAAGTAGAACCAAATGTGTTTGACCTTAACTTTTCTGAAGAAGTACCAATTATGAATATCAACTTTACAGGTGATTATCCTGTAGAGAAATTAAAGGAGTTTGCTGAATATTTACAGGATGAAGTAGAAGACTTGCCTGAAATTAAGCAAGCAGACATTCGTGGTGCACAAGATTTAGAAGTAGAAGTTGGTGTTGTCATTTACAAAATGATGGCTGCTAAAATCAGTTTTCAAGATGTTATTAGCGCCATAAGCAATGGTAACATGACCATGTCTGCCGGTAACTTAAAAACAGTAGGACAAAGACGTACGATTCGTATTTTAGGTGAAGTTGAAGACCCTAAAGAATTGAACAACTTTGTGGTCAAATCTGAGAATGGTGCCGTTTACCTAAAAGATATAGCGACCGTAAATTTTCAGTCAAAAGACAAAACTACCTATGCACGTGAATTCGGAGAGAATGTAGTCATGCTCGATGTTAAAAAGAGAGCAGGTAGAAATTCAATCTCGGCAGCAGATAAGATAAAAGCATTGGTAAAGAAGGAAAAAGCAGATTACTTTCCGCCAGATTTAAATATCTCTATTGCCAATGATTCTTCTACCCGTACATTAAACCAGGTTGATGATTTGGTAAACAATATCATCTTCGGTATTATTCTGGTAGTAACCGTTTTAATGTTTTTCTTAGGTTTTAGAAATGCATTGTTCGTTGGTTTTGCAATACCTATGTCCATGTTCATGTCATTTGTAATTCTTTCTTGGTTAGGTTATACGTTGAACACCATGATTCTCTTTGGGATGATTATGGGGCTTGGTATGCTGGTAGATAACGGTATTGTAGTCGTTGAAAACGTATACCGATTAATGGACGAGGGCATGTCTAGAATTGAAGCTGCTAAAAAAGGTATCGGTGAAATTGCCTACCCTATTATTATATCGACAGCTACAACGGTGGCAGCGTTTGTTCCATTAGGTCTTTGGCCTGGAATTTTTGGGCAGTTTATGATTTACTTCCCTATTACGTTATCGGTTGTATTAGGATCTTCATTATTCGTGGCAATTTTCATGAACTCTATGTTGGTATCTAAATTCATGAGTACAGATGAAAAGGAGCTTACTTTAAAGCAACTGATCAGAATGAGCGTAATTATGGGCGGATTAGGAGCTTTAATATTGATTTTTGGCGGTGCTATGCGCGGTTTGGGGTCGGTATTGATATTAACCGCAATCATGTTCTGGGCTTATAAATACATTATTAAAGGTTCTGCCATTAGATTTCAAAAGAAAACAATGGCTCGTTTTGAAAATTGGTATGAGCGTCGTTTAAAACATGCCTTAAAAGGTAGCAACGTATATTGGTATTTTGGTATTACATTTTTAATGCTAATCGGTGTATTCATGCTATTTGGTATGTCTGTTGGTAGCGGTCGTACAAAAATTGAATTCTTCCCTGATAATAAACCAAATGAAATCTACGTGTATGTGGAGTATCCTGAAGGTACATCAATTGAGAAAACCAATGAGATTACCAAAGAGGTAGAAAATCAGGTGTACGCAATCATGAATGATGATATGTACAAGAATGAAAAGGGTGAAAATTTTATGATGGCCTCAGCCGTATCAGTAGTTGGTGAAGGTGCCGGTAATCCACTTACAGATGGTGGTTCTTCTGCAGAAATGCCACATAAAGGAAAAGTTACCGTAAACTTCAGTGAATACAAATACCGTAATGGTTTAAATACCGAAGATATTCGTGGTCGTGTACAAGCCGCATTACAAGGAATTTATCCTGGTGTTGCTATATCCGTAGAAAAAGATGCTAATGGACCGCCAGCTGGTTTTCCTATTAATATTGAGCTTGAAGGCAATGATTATGACGAGCTGATCAATACTGCCGAAGACATTAAAAACTTCATCAATACCAAAAATATTGCAGGTATTGAAGAGCTAAAGATTGATGTAAACAAAGGCAAACCTGCTATGCAAGTTATTGTAGATCGTGAAAAAGCGGGTGAATTAGGTGTTGCCGTTGGTCAAGTAGGTAACCAATTAAGACGTTCTATTTTTGGTGAAAAAGCCGGTGTTTACAAAGAAGATGGTGAAGATTATGATATCAACATCAGATTCAATGAAGATTTAAGGTATAACAAGAGTGCGCTATTCAATCAGAACATCATTTTTAGAGATCCTTCTAATGGGCAGATTAAGGAAATTCCGATTTCTGCTGTAGCAAAAGAGAAAAATACATCTGGTTATAGTGCTATTAAACACCGCGACGGTAAACGTGTGGTTACAATTTATTCGGGATTAAAACCTGGCTTTACAGATGCTAATGCTATTGTAGGTGAAATTAAACAAGAAATGGAAGCAGGTTTTAAAGGAAAACCAGCTACAGTCAAAATCGATTACACAGGTCAGTTAGAGGAGCAAAAGAAACAACAAGAATTCCTAGTTGGCGCTTTTTTCTCAGGATTAGGATTGATTATGCTTATTTTAATTTTCCAATTTGGTGGCATATCTAAACCATTAATCATCATGATCGCTATTTTCTTAAGCTTTATCGGTGTATTTGGAGGGTTGATGATTACCGGATGGTCTTTCGTTATCATGATGACCATGATGGGTATTATATCATTAGCCGGTATTGTAGTAAATAACGGAGTGGTACTGCTCGATTACACCCAAATTCTAATAGATCGTAAAAAAGTGCGCCTTGGTATTGAAGACAGTGATCTTTTAACCATGGAAGATGCAACAGATTCTATGATTGTTGGTGGTAAGGCAAGATTACGACCGGTAATACTTACTGCAATTACCACGGTATTAGGATTAATTCCACTTGCAATTGGTCTTAACATAGATTTCTTTGCCCTGTTCTCTGAGTTTAACCCACATATTTATATAGGTGGTGACAACGTAATATTCTGGGGACCATTGGCATGGACAGTAATCTTTGGTTTACTGGTTGCAACCTTCTTAACTTTAATAATTGTACCTGTACTGTTCAACATAGTATATCGTATTAAAGTGAAGTTCAGCAGTTTTGGAAACAAAGGCAATGATGCTAACGAACAACTTGAAAGTGTAGCGTAATACACCTAAGTTAATTCCATAAAAAAAGCCCGTATCTAATAGATACGGGCTTTTTATTTGAGTTAGTTAGTTTACTTATTAGTAACAACAGGATCTTTTGCATTTGCTTTAGAAACACTTGCTATTCTATTGTTATCAAAACTTACTTCGCTTTTTACATCACCTTCCCAGAATAACCATGTACCGGTTCTAACACCGTTCTCATAATTACCCATAGCAATTTTGTCTCCTTTTTCATTGAACATCTTCCATTCACCTTCTAACTTCTCATTTAAAAAGTATCCTTCTTGAGACTTTTCTCCATTTGCGTGAAAGTAAGTAGCTTTTACTTTATCACCTTCTTTTTCAAAAGTAGGATCAACTTGAGCATATGCTCCTAAAGACAATGCCATTACAGCTATAATTAGTATTTTTTTCATGATATATTTTTTTGGGGATTATTATTTTACAATTCTCTAACGAGATAAAGATACAATTATTTTGCAATTAATCAATGTTTAGGTAACTTTTACATAACATTAAATTTACATTGAAGATATATTTAACTGTTTTTAAGATAGTTAAATAAAATACAACTAAATATCTATCAAACCGGACATCGTATAAAACCTGCGTTTAATATAGACCTATAATGAAATAGACTTCTTAAATTTGCCCTTTCATTAAAGCACAAGTTATGTATAGAAGCCATTCCTGCGGGGAATTAAGAGAATCACATATTGGTACAACAGTTACCCTATCTGGGTGGGTTTCCAAAACAAGGGACAAAGGTTTTGTTGTTTGGGTAGATATACGTGATCGCTATGGTATTACACAATTAGTACTTGATGAAGACCGTACTTCAAAAGAATTATTGGAGCAAGCAAGAAACTTAGGTAGAGAGTTTGTTATCCAAATTAAGGGTGAGGTTATTGAAAGAGCTTCTAAAAATGCTAATATTCCAACAGGTAATATTGAGGTTTTGGTTTCTGAATTGACCATTTTAAACGAATCTAAGACTCCGCCGTTCACTATCGAAAACGAAACCGATGGTGGTGAAGACCTACGTATGAAATACAGGTATTTAGACATCCGTAGAAACCCTGTAAAGAACAATCTTATTTTTAGAAGTAAGGTAACTATGGAAGTTCGTAAATTTTTATCTGGCGAAGGCTTTATAGAAGTAGAGACTCCGTACTTAATAAAATCTACACCAGAAGGTGCTAGAGATTTCGTTGTACCTAGCCGTATGAACGAAGGGCAATTTTATGCTTTGCCACAATCGCCACAAACCTTTAAGCAATTGCTAATGGTTGGCGGTATGGATAAATACTTTCAGATCGTAAAGTGTTTTAGAGATGAAGATTTACGTGCTGACAGACAACCGGAGTTTACACAAATAGATTGTGAAATGGCTTTCGTTGAGCAGGAAGATATCCTTAACGTATTCGAAAACTTAACCAAGTACCTTTTAAAAGAAGTTAATGGTGTTGAAATAGATTCATTCCCAAGAATGACATATGATGAAGCCATGTCTAAATATGGTAATGATAAGCCAGACATTCGTTTCGGGATGGAATTCGCTGAATTAAATAGTGTTGCCCAACACAAAGAATTCGGAGTATTCAATTCCGCAGAGTTGGTAGTAGGTATTGCCGTACCAGGTGCAGCATCTTACACTAGAAAAGAATTAGATGCTCTTGTAAACTGGGTAAAGCGCCCACAAGTTGGTGCTAACGGAATGGTTTATGTAAAATGTAATGAAGACGGAAGCTTTAAATCTACCGTTGATAAATTCTACGACCAAGAAGATTTAACCAAGTGGGCAGAAGCAACAGGCGCTAAACCCGGTGACCTAATTTGCGTACTTTCTGGTGATGCCAATAAAACAAGAACACAGTTAAGTGCCTTACGTATGGAAATGGCAACGAGACTAGGACTTAGAAAACCTAACGAGTTTGCCCCATTATGGGTAATAGATTTCCCATTGTTGGAACTTGATGAAGAAACCGGTCATTACCATGCCATGCACCACCCATTTACATCGCCAAAACCAGGTCAGTTAGAATTACTAGATACTGATCCAGGTGCAGTACGTGCAAATGCATATGATTTAGTTTTGAACGGAAACGAAATAGGCGGTGGATCTATTCGTATTCACGATAAAGATATGCAAGCAACCATGTTCAAGCATTTAGGTTTTACACCGGAAGAAGCAAAAGCACAGTTTGGTTTCTTAATGGATGCCTTCCAATACGGTGCACCACCACATGGCGGACTAGCATTTGGTTTAGATAGACTTGTTTCTATTTTAGGCGGACAAGAAACTATCAGAGACTTTATTGCTTTCCCTAAAAACAACAGCGGCAGAGATGTAATGATTGATGCCCCTGCCCCAATTGATAACGAGCAATTGAAAGAATTGAACTTGAAGTTAGATATTCAAGAATAGTAAACCTTAACATAATTTAAAAATCCTGCCACTGTGCAGGATTTTTTGTTTTCTACCAATTGAAATACGACATCAATTATATCTTTAAGATTTAGAAGAGTTTAAAACTAAAATCATAACTAGTAATTAAATACCTTTGACTCCTAATAATGTTATGGCTCAACCATGCCCATTTTAACGAACAACCTTTTAAAAAGCATTTACAAGTGGAGATATAAAAACATCTCGCAAAAGACCTTTATTTACATTTTAAGTGTAGTTGTAGGGCTTTTAGCTGGTTTGGCATCGGTAACCCTAAAAAACATTACATACTTCATTGAAGCATCCCTTGAAAAAGGAATTATTTTCTCAAGTAATCAACTCTATTTTATTCTTCCTATCATCGGTCTTACATTGGTCTATCTTTATGTAAAGTATATTCACAAAGAAAAGCTTAATCATGCCGTTTCTTCTATTCTATTCTCTTTATCAAAAAACAAAGGTCGTATAGATCTAAAGCAAGTATACACACAACTCATCATTGCACCATTAACTGTTGGTTTTGGTGGGTCTGTAGGGTTGTTAGGTCCAGCAGTAGCAACAGGGGCAGCAATAAGTTCAAATTTAGGAAGGCTATTCCATATCAATTCAAAAACACGTTCCCTATTAATTGCATGCGCATCGGCAGGTGCTATTTCTTCTATATTTCAATCGCCCATTGCAGCTATTATTTTTGCCGTAGAAGTATTTAGTATGGATCTTACCATGATATCCATGTTACCCTTATTGCTGGCTTCCATAAGCGGTGTACTTACTTCCTACTTTTTTATGGGAAATGAAGTCTTATTGAATTTTTCCAATACGGAACCCTTTGAGATCAAAGACACCTTATTTTATATTCTTTTAGGAGTGGGCACTGCGGTAGCATCCATCTATTTTACAAAAATGTACTTTAGAATCGTTAACCTTTTTAAACCGTTAAAAAGTCCGAAATACCGTCTTTTGGTTGGTGGTTTAGCTATTGGCATTATGTTATATATGATTCCGCCTTTATATGGTGAAGGGTTTTCATTTATAAACTACTTGCTTATTGGTGACCATATTACTGCCTTAGGCAAAACTCCTTTTGACACATACACCAACAACATTTGGATCGTAATTGCGCTATTAATAGGTATTACCATTTTTAAGGCTGTTGCAATGACCACTACGCTGGCTGCAGGTGGTGCAGGTGGTATTTTTATACCAACCATGGTTATGGGTAGTGCCTTAGGCAATGTAGTTGCCAAGATTATTAATAATTCTGGACTAGGGTTTTCTGTATCTGAAAGTAACTTTACGTTAATTGGTATGGCCGGTCTCATTGCCGGTGTACAACACGCCCCATTAACTGCTATTTTCTTAATTGCGGAAATTACTGGTGGCTACGCATTATTTGTTCCTTTGATGATTACGGCATCTATATCATACCTTATCACTAAAAACACGGTAGATTATACTATTTACACCAGAGAACTAGCTGAAAGTGGCGACTTGCTGACCCATGATAAAGACCAAGCCGTTCTTACTTTAATGGACTTGGAATCTGTCATTGAAACGAATTTTAAAATTGTGCATCCAGAAATGACTTTAGGTGAAATGCTACATGATTCTGTTGCAAAATCTACCCGAAACATTTTTCCCGTAGTTGATGAAAATAAGCGCTTCTTAGGCATTATTCTTTTAGACGATATTAGAGAATTTATGTTCGACACCAAATTATACAATACTACAAAGGTGGAAACCTTTACGCACAAAGCCCCTGATCATATTTATTACGGATTGGATAGTATGCAGATCGTAATGCAAAAATTTCAAGATAGTGGCGCTTGGAATTTACCCGTTGTAAAAGATGGAAAATATATGGGCTTTGTATCTAAATCAAAATTATTGACCGCTTACAGAAGAGAGTTGATACGTTTTACAAAATAAAAAGTGAATTTATCAACGCTTTCAGAAAAAGAAACAACATGAAATACATTATCACCATTATCGTTTTAATATCCTTAGGACTAATCATTTACGGATTTAGCTTAGATACTGACCAAGAAGCATTATCACATAGATATATTGGTTCAGGCACTTTAGGTCTATTTTTACTGGCAATGCCACTTTTCTTGATAAAGGAAAGCAAGGGTAAAAAATTCAACGATTACATGCTTACAGATGAAAATGTGAGAAAGATGCAAGGGAAAAAGCCTAGAAACACTGATAATCAAGACAATCCGTCAAATTAATAGTCCATTTTACTACCAATCAATTGGAAAAAATATTAAATTAGAATGTTAATATTAAAATTTCATCACAATGATTGGTACCGTTAAATTTTACAATGAATCTAAAGGTTATGGATTTATAACCAACGAAGAAACAGGAAAAGATATTTTTGTTCATGCCACCGCTTTACACGGCACAGAAATTAGAGAAGGTGATAAAGTGAGCTACGAAGAGGAAGAAGGAAGAAAAGGTACAGTTGCCGGGCAGGTGCAGGTACTCTAAAAAGTTCTTTCAAAAATATTAAATGACCACGCCTTTGCGTGGTTGTTCGTTTTTAGATAAACCCCTACTTTCTTTTTTTGGCAAAAAATTGCTGTAATAAACTTGCCGCTTGATCTTCAAGAACACCACCTAATATTTTGGTTTTTGGGTGTAATGTGGTTCCCATTACTCCGCACCCACGTTGCAAGTCTGTTGCTCCATATACTATTTTACCTATTTGGCTCCAATACAGCGCTCCAGCACACATTTGGCATGGCTCTAGGGTAACATATAACGTACAGTCTTTTAAATACTTTCCACCTAAAAAGTTAGCAGCAGAAGTAATTGCCTGCATTTCTGCATGCGCCGTAACATCATTTAATTTTTCGGTAAGATTATGCGCTCTGGCAATAATTCTATCTTGTACCACAATTACGGCACCTACAGGCACTTCACCAGCTTCAAGGGCATACTCTGCCTCTTGTAGTGCCTTTTTCATAAAATAAGTATCATCGTAAGGTAAAACCATAGGTTCAAAAATACGATAGTTTCATTTTTAAAAAAGTATTTTTGTCTGCATTATAACCACAGTTTGAAATCGATACTAGAACAAATCAATTCACCTAACGACCTTAAATCTTTAAAAGTAAAAGATTTAGAGCAGTTGGCTGTAGAATTACGAGAGTTTATTATTGATATTGTTTCGGTCAAAGAAGGTCATTTAGGTGCTAGTTTAGGTGTTGTAGAATTAACCATTGCACTACACTATGTTTTCAATACGCCAATTGACAAACTCATTTGGGATGTAGGGCACCAAGCTTACGGACATAAAATACTGACCGGCAGAAAAAACGTTTTTGATACCAATAGACAATTTGGTGGTATAAGCGGCTTCCCAAAAATGCAAGAAAGCGAATATGACGCTTTTGGTACAGGGCATAGCTCCACCTCTATTTCTGCGCTATTAGGCATGGCTTTAGCGGCCCAATTACAGGGAAAATTTCAAAGACAACATATTGCTGTAATAGGCGATGCGTCTATAGCCAGCGGTATGGCTTTTGAGGGTTTAAACCACGCAGGCGTTACCAACGCCAATATTCTAGTGGTGCTCAATGACAATGCTATGGGTATAGACCCAAGTGTAGGTGCATTAAAAAAATACTTGACCAATGTAAAAACAGGAACCGCAAAAGAAGAGAATATTTTTGAGTGCCTTAATTTTCATTATACAGGTCCCGTTGATGGTCATGACCTACCCAACTTAATACAGCATTTAGAAAGGCTACAAAAAATTGAAGGACCCAAACTATTACATGTCATTACTACCAAAGGTAAAGGCTTGCAAAAAGCGGAAGAAAATCAAGTAACCTACCACGCCCCAGGTAAATTTGACAAACAAACCGGCGAACTACAAAAGAAAACTAACCTTGTCCAACCACCTAAGTTTCAAGATGTATTCGGTAAGACCTTAGTTGAGCTCGCTTTAAAAAACGAAAAAATTGTAGGTATAACTCCCGCCATGCCAACTGGTAGCTCTTTAAAATTTATGATGGAAGCTATTCCAGAAAGAGCTTTTGACGTTGGTATCGCAGAACAGCACGCGGTAACTTTAGCTGCAGGTATGGTAACTGATGGGTTAGTTGTATTCTGTAATATTTATTCCACTTTTTTACAACGCGCCTATGATCAAGTAATTCATGATGTAGCCATACAGAATTTACCAGTCATCTTCTGCCTTGATCGTGCAGGTTTAGTAGGTGAAGACGGACCAACACATCATGGTGTTTTTGATATTTCTTATTTAAGATGTATTCCAAACCTTATAATTTTTTCTCCGCTTAATGAAGTGGGTTTACGAAACATCATGTACACTGCCCAATTCGGTTTAGACCACCCCATTGCCATACGCTATCCACGAGGCAGAGGTAGCATGATAAACTGGCAATTACCAATGACAAAACTGAACATTGGAAAAGCCGAAACACTTAAAGACGGAAACAAAATTGCCATTTTAAGTACTGGACCAATAGGAAATATGGCAACAGAATTGATTAAAGAATTAAATGAAAACGAAGCTATTGCGCATTACAATTTCCCTTTTATAAAACCTTTAGATTCTATTTTATTACATGAAATCTTACATAAATTTGAGCATATTATTACAATAGAAGATAGTGCTAGCACGGGCGGATTTGGGAACGGAGTGTTAGATTTTGCAAATAATATTGGAAACCATAAAATAATTAAGATATTTGGGGTTCCTGATGAATTTATAACACATGGTGCAACCGAAAAATTGTATAAAAAAGCAGGAATAGATAAGATGTCCGTAAAACAATATGTACAACAGTTTCTATGAGAAAAATAGCTTCTAGTCCTTTTAAAATAATTCTTCCTATTCTCTTTTTGGTGACCTTTATGTCATACGGTCAAGACACTATTCCCGCACCTATTATTGTTGACAGTGTGGTGGTAGATAGCATTGCAATAGATACTATTGTAATTCGACGTACCGTAGACAAAATATTTACTCCAAGAAAAGATGTAAATCTTAACATTCCCAATATTAATTTTAAAAAGACCAAAACCCTTAAAAAAAAATATCGAAGATTTAAAGCTCCTTCTTTTTGGGAAAGTAAAAACAGTTTTGGTTTTGATGTTAGTGAAGTAGCTTTTGTAAATTGGAATGCTGGTGGGGACAATGCTATTAGCGGACTTAGTTATTTAACTTTTGCTAGAAAATACAAATTCGGCAATTTTTCATGGGAAAACGACCTAGAACTTAAATATGGCTTAAATGCCCAAGAGGGTCAAAAACTACGAAAAACCGAAGATGTAATTCGTTTAAGCTCTAATTTAGCCTTTAAAAAAGATACTGTAAGTAATTGGGCTTACTCCGTTCAATTAAACTTTAATACTCAATTTTCTAACGGTTACACCTATCCAGATAGGGAAACACCAATTTCAAGATTTATGGCTCCTGGCTATTTACTGTTTGGTGCCGGTACATCTTTTATTACTAAAGATGAAAAATTTAACCTCTATTTATCACCATTAACTCAAAAATCTACCTTTGTTTTGGACCAAGACCTAGCTAATAGTGGTGCTTTTGGTGTAGAAGAAGCTATTTTAGATGCTGATGGCAATATTATAACACCCGGCAAAAACCATCTCTTAGAGCTCGGTATATTAATTACTAATAATACAAACTATACTATAGCAGAAAATGTTGGGCTAACAAGCAGGTTAAGTCTCTACACCGACTATATTAAAAGTTTTGGAAACGTAGATGTTGATTGGGAACTTTCTTTAAAAATGAAAGTAAACAAATTTATTAGTGCCAGTTTGGGTACTCAGGTCATTTATGATGATGACATACTTTTTGACGTCATTAAAAACGACGATGGTACTACGATAGACGCCGGTACACCTAGAATACAATTTAAGCAATTGCTAGGTGTTGGTGTACTCTATGGTTTTTAAAGTTGTTTCCCTTTAATTTTATTGTGCATGTGCACCGCAGCACTATCAGATAGGCTTGCAACATAACAACAGGTGTTCAACACAATTTGATACAGCGAAACATTAGTATCTTGATAAAACCCAGGTAAGGTTCTTAAAATTAGTTTATGGTAGTTAGATGCGTTATTCTTCTTCTTACCGATCAAAGCATTAATATAGACATCTAAAATATCAGATATAATAGTATAACCTGCTATCTCCTTTTCAACTACTTCTTGCGATTGGTAAATTTTCTGAACACTCAAACTAATAATATCTTCAATTTGCGCTTTAAATTTACTTTTATCCAGTAAAGAGACTTCAAAAGTACCGTTTAAAATACTTTCCTCATTTTCAATAAATATAGAAACAGCATCTTGTATTAAAGTGTTTATGGCTAAAGCACGTAAATAACTGAGCCTATCTTCCATATACTCCAAAGAGTTATACTTCTTGGTATTTATAGTATCCTTAACCAGTTTTATAAGATATTCTAAAGCATAATCTTCAGAAATGAGTCCTAAATTTATACCATCTTCAAAATCAATAATGGTATAACAGATATCATCGGCAGCTTCCACCAAAAAAGTCAAAGGATGTCTATCGTAAGAAATAGATCCATCGGTACTTCTACTTTGTAATCCTAAATCTTCTGCAACACTTTCAAATATATGTTTCTCACTTTGAAAGAATCCAAATTTTTTATCACAAATATGATTTGTTGGTTTCTTTGGTAGCGATTCCTTAGGATATTTCATAAAAGCACCTAATGTGGCATAGCTTAAGCGAAGTCCTCCAGAAACTCCTGCCCTGTCTTGGGTCAACAATCGAAATCCGTTGGCATTACCCTCAAAATCGATAATATCCTGGTATTCAACTTCAGAAAGTAAGTCTTTAAATTTTAATCCGTTTCCGGTTTTAAAATATTCTCCAATAGCTTTTTCACCGCTATGACCAAAAGGAGGATTTCCAATATCATGCGCTAAAGCTGCTGCAGCCACAATACCACCAAAATCATTGAATTGATACCCATGAACTTCTTTTAGATAAGGGTGTTTTTCAATTATTTTTTTTCCTGCCAATCTACCTAGACTTCTACCAACTACAGAAACCTCAAGGCTATGTGTTAATCTAGTATGTACGAAATCTGTTTTTGAAAGCGGTATTACTTGGGTCTTATCTTGAAGACTTCTAAAAGCGGAAGAAAATATAATACGGTCATAATCAACATCGAACCCTAGACGAGTTTCATCTTGCTCATTACGTAACCTCTTATTTTTATCGCCTTGTCTTCTTAAAGAAAGTAATTGCTCCCAATTCATGTACATTATTTTAAAGCCTGCAAGATACGCCATTTGCACATTTTGACACCTAAAGCATCAGCTACAGTATAATATGATGTACCACAACCTTAACCTTTAAAACATATATTAATAATCCTTACGTAACCTTATCTTAACCTTAGCAAACTTTCTTTGTACCAGTTAATTCACACATGAAGAAAGTATATATTTTATTCGCATTAATGATTTGCTCTTTGTCTTTTGCACAAGAGAACAGTT
>NZ_JBDVOT010000104.1:0-1526 GCF_039968975.1 Maribacter sp.
TTCGGATCAGGAATTCATAGCTGAAATAATAAACTCTTTAAAATCTTTAGATATAGGAATCAATGTATTGTTAATCATAATATCCTTAGAATTGATAGCATCAATATGATCAACATTTACAATATAAGATTTATGTGCTCTATAAAATTTATTCTGTGGTAATTTCTCTAGGTAATCTTTCAATGGAGAACGTACCAAAAACTTCTTGTCAATTGTATTTACTTCTAAATAAACGTTATCGGCTTTAATGAACTGAATATCTCCAAATTGTATTCTATAATAAAGATGTTGTTTCTTTACAAAAATAGAATCCTTTAAAATAGAATTAGACATTGCTACGTCTTCAGTATTTGTAGTAGTTGCAGTTCCATTACTGGCAGCTGTTTGTTTACCATAAATAAAGTTCGATAATGCAATTTCAATAGAAGTATATAAATCCTGTTGTTCAAATGGTTTAACTAGGTAACCATTAGGTTTTACCGTTTTAGCATTCTCAACAGTTGCACGATCAGAATTGGAGGTTACGAAAATGAAAGGAATATCATAGTTTCCTCTAATATGCTTACCCAAGTCAATACCCGTTTTATCAGAAGCTAAAATGATATCAATTAAAACTAAATCTACCTGTTGGGTTTTTAAAACTTCAACAGCCTGTTCGTAAACTATTACGTTATCTACTATTTCATATCCTATTTCCTCTAGCATAGATTGCATATCATCAGCGATGATTACATTGTCTTCAACAATTAGAATTTTTATGGGTTGTTCCAAGGTTTAGATTAGTTTGTGGGTTATACTCAAAATTACAAAAAATAATAATAACTAATAAAAAACAGCAGAGCTATAAAAAAGGTACTCAATGCCAGAATTTTAAGTTCTGGATCAAGTTCTACCTCGTTTTTAGTTCGGGCTACTTTTCTTAAATGTATAAATACCGGAAGGTAACCTACAAGACTTACATAACGTAACTGTGACCCATTTGTTGTGAACAAGAAACATAACAAACACAAAAATGAAACAATTAACAATGCATAGTGATACTTTTTTGCATTAGCCAAGCCCATTTTAACGACTAGCGTATTCTTACCCACAATTGCATCAGATTTTATGTCTCTCATATTATTGAGATTAAGAACACCTACACTTAAAAATCCAATAGAAATTGCTGGAAGAAATGTCATAAAAGAAATCGCTTTCAAAAATAAAAACATAGACCCTAAAACACTGACGAGCCCAAAAAATATGAAAACAAATAAATCACCTAAACCATTGTAACCGTAGGCAGATTTACCTACTGTATATTTTATAGCTGCCCAAATCGCAAAGGCTCCCAACAGTAAGAATACTATAGGGTATAAAATATCTTTTAAACCGAATGCTCTAACAATTAAAGAAACTATGAGAATTGCATTTATTATAATACTAATATAAATACCAGATTTTAATTGTGAAGCAGTTAGGAGTCCACTTTGCATAGCTCGTTTCGGTCCTAGTCTATCAACACCATCGGTCCCTTTAACTCCGTC
>NZ_JBDVOT010000105.1:0-3724 GCF_039968975.1 Maribacter sp.
TTTACAGCTGAACCTCTTTGTTTACCGGGAGTCATTTTAGGCAGTTTAGATAAAATTCTAACAGCTTCTTTTTCTAACACATCATGTGGACCTCTTTTCTTAATAGCTCCAATAGTGCCATCATTGTTGATCATAAACGTAGTATTTACTCTACCTTCAATATTCATTTCTTGGGCTAGTTCTGGGTAACGAAAGTTTTTACGGATATGCTTTTGCATCATTTCATTAAAACATCCGCGTTTGTCTTTTTCGTTTTCACAACCTGGGAATACAGGAACTTCTTCAATGGTAATCCAGTTTACTTTTACTTCTTCCTCTTCTTCTATAACCTCAAAATCTGATGCGTCTACAACCTCGGTTTCCGTATTTACTTCGATGGCGATAACTTCAGTTTCTTCAATAGGATCATCATCTTCAATAATTTCTATCTCAGTTGGTAGAACTGGTGGTTTTGGTGGAGGTGTTACTTCTAATTGAAAAATAGGGGCTTCTTCTTCAATTGAAGGGTCTACATCGTTCATGGCTACATCTATATTGTAAATTGGATCGAACGTTTTCCATTCTAGGGCTGTATATACCATGGCTAATACTAGTAGTAGTCCCACTACAAAGAACATTCCGCTCTTTTTGTTTAGGTCTTTTTGTGGATTCTTTTTTGGTCTCATAATGTTTAAATTTTAGACTTGTGTAAACAAGTAGGGTTATTATTCGTTTTTGCTTGTCTAAAACTATGAGAATACTATAGGTTACAAAACGAGTAATGAGTTAACGCTGCTATTGAGTGAGTGAAACCGACTTTCAATTAAAATACAGGCAGAGAATGATTGTTTAGTAGTAGGAAATTCGATTATTCTTCAAATAAAATTTTAAAGGTTGTTGAAAGACCGTAATTTTAACACCATGGGTATTTTCAAAAAAGATAAACTTCAAATCATCAACTTTCAGTCATACGGTAGTGCTACTCGCTTGTATGTAAGAGGTAGGGCTATTGAAGATGAAAATATTGATTTGGATCAGAAAGGGTTTTTCAATTTAATTAAAAATACATGGAAGCGTTTTGAAACCGATGAAATCAAAAACGCACCCTTAAAGATTACCTTTTCGAACGGTAAAACAGTAGAAGGAGTTACCGATAGTGATGGCTATTATCTAGTTGATAAGAATATTGAAGGTCTGCAAGATTTGGCAAATGAAGAAGGTTGGGTAAAGTTTGAGCTTTCATTTGTCAATACGAATTTAAAAAGGGAGATTCTTTTGCAAAATAGATTTCCTGGTGAGATGCTAATACCTTGTAAACAGGCTAAATTTGGGGTAATTAGTGATATTGATGATACTATATTACATACCGGTGTTGTGTCTTCCTTAAAATGGAAAGTAATTTTGAATACGATGTTCAAAAGGGCTACCAAGCGTTCGCAATTAGAAGGGGCGTCAGATTTTTATACGAAACTACATCAAGGTAAAACGGGAAATGAAGCCAATCCTATTTTTTATGTAAGTCATAGTCCATGGAATTTGTATAGGTATTTAGAACTATTTTTAACAACAAATAATTTTCCTAAAGGTCCGGTATTATTGCGCAGCATGGCAAGTTTTAAAATGCGTAAAAAAAGTGACGAAAAGCCTCAAAAGCAAAAAGAGATTAGTAATCTTCTAAAATCCTATCCAGATTTGCCGTTTATATTAATTGGTGATAGTGGTGAGAAAGATGGCGATATCTATCAAGAAATTTCTACATTATTTCCAGGTAGAATAAAAGCTATTTATTTACGTAGCGTAAATCATGCTAAGCGAATGAAAAGGGTAGAAAACCTATTTTCCGATTTTAAGGATATTCCGTTCTTAATGGTCAATAAAACTTCTGAAGCTATAGACCACGCTAAGAAAAACGGATTTATCTAACCATTATTCGCGTTTAATATTTGAAACGGGCACCCATCTGGTAGGATCAAAATCATTAAGGGCATTGACTAGCTGAAAGCTTTTAAAATTTTGTATGTCAGCCTCTAAAATCCTTTTTTCTATAATCCTATTTTCGTCTAATAACCTGGCTCTGCAGGTCCCTTCTAGTAAAGGAGTTGCCGGTGTAATAACCTTGTCCCCATCTGTAAAAAGAATGTTGGCGTAAGAAGTGTCTGTTATTAGTCCGTTTTTAATAATAAGAACATCGTCAAAATCTCCTTTTTGCTTGTAGAGGTTGTTTAGTTTTTTACGATTATTTCTTTTTACGCCGTATGATATAGTGTCGTCGCTTACTAATTTTAGTGTTGTAGGTATGCTATTCTCATATTCAGAAAAGGAGAATCGCGTACCATGTTGCTTATAGCCAATACGTAATTTGTATTTTAAAGAACTGTCTAAATTGGTCAAATGAATACCGTCAAATAGCGAGTAGGATGGGTGGGTTTTATATTGCAGTATATAAGATTTCCTAAACCTAGCTTCATGATAGTCGGCATTTTTAATTTGACTATTTTCAATACAAACAGATTCAAATAATGGGTACATATATTTTTTCTAGAAGTTCTTGATATTCCTCTTCCATCTCGCTTAGGTGGGTAATGCCACCGCCACTTTTGTAAACAAGGTTATCGTCTATTTTTTCAATAAATCTAATGCTAACGGCGCTATCAATATGTTGTCCGTCAAATACGCCAAAGATTCCGGTATAGAATCCTCTTGGTACAATTTCTGCCTTAGAAATAATCTCTAAGGTTTTCTTTTTAGGAGCTCCGCTTATAGATCCTGCGGGTAGCGTTTTTAATAATAAAGAGGCGAACTCGTTTTTCCAGTTTTCTGGTAGCTCTCCTTGTATTTCGGTACTGGTCTGTAGCAGCTCTTGATTACCTTTTTTTATTTTCTCAACGAATCTAAATTTATTGACGCTTACTTTTTTGGCAATCATGGAAAGATCATTTCGTATAAGGTCAACAATAGTATTATGCTCGTATAGCTCTTTTTTATTTGAAAGTAACAATTCTTCAGCATTGGGTACATCGCTATTGATAGTGCCCTTCATAGGGTATGAAAAAATGTTTCCATCTTTTACCTTTAAGTAGCACTCAGGAGAAAACACCACAAATTTATCCTTGTATAAAAGCTTGTATGGAGCATGTGCTTTTTGGTAAATATCATCTAAGTCTACGCTTGTATTAAGTGCGGTAGGAAAGGTGAGATTTAGCAAAAAGCTATTACCAGTATTTAGTTCGTGCTTAATGGTAGTAAAAGCTCTTTCATAAATTTCTTTAGAAACCAGTGTTGGCTTTAAATCAAAATTTACGTTTTCATGTATTGTATTGGGAAGGTTTTGGTCGTTGCCTTTACCTTTAATATTGAAATAAATGTTTTCGTTTGCAGCTTCTTCAAAAGAATAAACCTGTTTTACCGATTTTTCAAAATCTATTATAAAGAAAAACGGAATCTCATCTTGAAGAAAGCGTGTCACTTTATTTTCAAAATCTTCCAATGGTTTAGTGCTTTGCGAAAGTGAACTTAAAATAAACCGTTAATTTGAGCGTCAATTTTATTAAGTATGCTACCTAAATCTTCAGGATTGTCAACGAAATCTAAATCGTCAACATCTATAATCAGCAAGTTTCCTTTTTTGTAACCATGAATCCAAGCTTCATAACGTTCGTTCAATCGGCTTAAATAGTCAATTGAAATCGTGTTTTCATACTCTCTTCCTCTTTTGTGAATCTGCTTTACCAAATTTGGTATAGAA
>NZ_JBDVOT010000106.1:0-14699 GCF_039968975.1 Maribacter sp.
CACCTGAAGTTACGGCTAAAGCGGCACCAGCCATTCCAGCAAGTGCTCCGGCATCAACTCCTGCAAGCAAGCCCGCTCCAGAAAAACCGAAAATGCAAGTTTCTCGTGGAGATGAGGTAATACCCATGACCAGAATGGGTAAATTGATTGCCAAGCATATGACAGATAGTGTTACGACATCTGCACATGTACAAAGTTTTATAGAAGTAGATGTAACCAATATTGTTACATGGCGTAATAAAATTAAAGATGCTTTCTTTAAGAGAGAAGGAGAGAAATTTACGTTCACTCCAATTTTTATGGAGGCCGTTGCTATGGCATTGAAGAAATATCCTATGATGAATATTTCTGTTGATGGTGATACAGTTATAAAAAAGAAGAATATTAATATAGGTATGGCGGCAGCATTACCAGATGGTAATTTAATAGTGCCGGTAATTAAAAATGCCGATCAGTTAAACTTATTGGGTATAGCTAAAGTTGTAAATGACTTGGCAAACCGTTCTAGAAATAATGAGCTTAAGCCAGATGAGGTGCAGGGCGGTACGTATACTGTAACTAATGTTGGTACTTTTGGTAGTGTATTTGGAACTCCAATAATCAATCAGCCACAGGTAGGTATTATGGCATTAGGTGCTATAAGAAAGATTCCTTCGGTTATTGAAACATCGGAAGGCGATGTAATTGCAGTACGTAGCAAAATGTATTTATCTCACAGTTATGATCACCGGGTTGTAAATGGTGCTTTAGGTAGTATGTTCGCTAAAGCTGTAGCAGATTACTTAGAGGCTTGGGATGTAAACAGAGAGGTGTAAGTCTAAAATCATATTTTAATTATAACGCCCCATTATGCAAAATGTATAGTGGGGTGTTTGTTTTTTGTAACAGTTTAGCTAAATAAAATAGAGTTAATCAGTGTTCTTCTAAGTTTTTTGATTTAGAAATAAAATTAATCGCAAGTAACTTTATGTGCCTAATAAACGAAAGTGTATTTTTGTTAAAAGTAGAACTTGTATGGAATTAAAGCTTACCAGACCCATTTGCTTCTTTGATTTAGAGACAACTGGGATCAATGTGGCAAAAGATCGTATTGTTGAAATAGCGATACTAAAGGTATATCCTAACGGAAATAAGGAAAGTAAAACATGGTTGGTGAATCCAGAGATGGAGATACCGGAAGAGGTAATTGCCGTTCATGGTATTACCAATGAAAAGGTAGCTAATGAGCCAACCTTTAAAGAGCTTTCTAAAGAAATCTATAAGATTATAAAGGATAGTGATTTAGGCGGATTCAATTCTGATCGATTTGATATTCCGTTATTGGCGGAAGAATTATTACGTGCAGATATTGATTTTGATATGAAAAATACGGTATCTGTAGATGTGCAGACTATTTTTCATAAAATGGAAAAGCGCACACTTGAAGCTGCTTATAAGTTTTATTGTGACAAAGATCTTACCAATGCCCATAGTGCAGCGGCAGATACAAATGCTACTTATGAGGTGTTGCTTTCTCAGTTAGATAGGTATCCTGATTTAGAAAATAATATTAAAAAACTATCAGAATTCTCAAGAAGAAAGCAATCTGTAGATTTTGCCGGTTTTATTGCACTAGATGAAGATGGTGAAGAAGTATTTTCATTTGGAAAGCATAAAGGAAAAAAAGTGCATGCTGTTTTAGAAAAAGAACCTGGTTATTTTGGATGGATGCTAAATGCAGACTTTCCTTTGTATACAAAAAAGATTCTTACTCAAATTAAACTGAGCAAACTCAATAATAAGTTAGGTTAAAATGAGAATTTGTTTAGTGCTAATTCTTTTGATAATAGGGGTTGGTCATGCTCAAGAAGTGTTGGTTGAAGGTCATGTATATGATGACAAAACGAAAACTGCAGTGCCATATGCTAACATTAGTTTTCTAAAAACCCTTAAAGGAACCTCTAGTGACGAAGAAGGATATTTTTATATAGATGTACCTGAATCGTATTTGGAACGAGAAGTACATATTTCGGCCTTAGGTTTTAAAGACACTATTATGCCTGCAAAGGTAATTTCAGAAAAGAAAAAAATTTACATGAGGGAAGAAACTTTTGAGCTTGAAGAAGTTGTTGTTTCTCAAAGCTTAGGAGATTCTCGAGTATTAAATCCTGTGAGTTCATATAGTATTAAGAGTGGATTTTCTTCAGCCGAGACCCCTTGGGTATTGGCGTTGTATTTCCCAAATATAGGTGCTGCTAAAAAGTATTTACAGAAAATTACTATTCATGTACAACAGAACAGTAAGTTTAAAAGAGCTTCATCTAAATTTAGGCTACGGGTGTATGATGTAGATGAAAAGACACGTGAGCCAAACAATGATTTAATTCGCAAAAGCATTATTTTAGAAAGCTCTACAGAAGAAGATTATGTTTCTATAGATCTTTCAAGTATGGATATAAGAATGCCAGATGAAGGTGTGTATATTGGATTAGAATGGATTTTTCTTCCTTATAACTGGTATACAAATACATATAAGCATGCCATTACAAATAAGAAAGTGGTAGAGGATCGTTTTGCGCCTACTTTTGCTGCTGTATATCAAAAAAACCAAAATTTTAAAACTATGGTTTATGGTATGGGTGAGTGGAATGATTTTGCAATAAAGGCGCCAGGTAATAACGAAAATTTAATACCGGCCATTAGTTTAAAATTGTCTAAGAAAAAATAAGTCCCAATGAAAATTATATGTATAGGTAGAAATTACGCAGCACATATTGATGAGCTTAAGAATGAAAGACCAGAGGAACCGGTTGTTTTTATAAAGCCAGATTCATCGGTATTGCCAAAACAGCAAGATTTCTATATTCCAGAATTTTCGGATAATGTGCATTATGAAGTTGAGGTCTTGGTGAAAATCAAAAAAGTTGGTAAGCATATCAGTAAAGAATTTGCGCCTACATATTATGATGAAGTTGGGTTGGGAATTGATTTTACGGCAAGAGATTTGCAATCTAAATTAAAAGAAAAAGGATTGCCTTGGGAAAAAGCGAAAGGATTTGATGGTGCTGCGGTAATAGGGGAATGGCTGCCTAAAACTGATTTCAAGGATATTAATAACCTTAATTTTAAGCTTTTAAAAAATGAACAGGTCGTACAAGAAGGCAATACAAGTCTAATGCTTTGGAAGGTAGATGAAATAATTGCGTATGTTTCAACGTTCTTTATGTTAAAAAAAGGAGATATTATTTTTACCGGAACACCTGCAGGTGTTGGGAAAATAAGTCCAAATGACTACCTTACGGGTAGTTTGGAAGATAAAGAACTTTTTACCTTAAAAATTAAATAATGATTTATAACCTGGATAAGATTAACGAGATGGCAGAGGGGGATCAGGATTTTATAAATTCTGTTATATCTGTTTTTTTGGAAGAAGTACCTGAAGATTTAGAAGCTTTAGAAAAAGCCCTTCTAGAAAAAGATCATGACCAAGTGTATAAACTTGCGCATAAAATAAAGCCAAATGTAGATTTATTAGGAATGGAACAAACACGTGAAATTGCCTTAGAATTAGAAACTTTGGGTAAGCAAGAGGCAAATATGGCTGAAATAGAGAAAAGATTTCCAATGCTAAAGACAGATATAAATCAGGTTGTAGCAGAATTAAAAAATGACTTTCAGTTATAATGCTTGCTGAAATAATTACAATTGGCGATGAAATTCTCATTGGTCAAGTTATAGATACCAACTCCGCATTTATTGGTAAAGAACTGAATAAAATAGGTATTTCAGTTTATCAAATTACTTCAATACAAGATGAACGAACGCATTTGTTAAATGCTTTCAAAGAAGCATCAGAACGTGTAGATGTTGTGATTATTACGGGTGGGCTAGGGCCTACTAAAGATGATATTACTAAACACACTTTATGTGAGTTCTTCGATGATAAACTTGTTGAGAACTTAGAGGTATTAGCTCATGTAGAAGAGTTGTTTGCAAAATATATAAGTAATACCCCAATATCCGATATTAATAGAATGCAAGCCTTGGTGCCTAGTAAGGCTGAGGTTTTGCATAATGCCAATGGCACAGCTCCTGGTATGTTGATAAGGGAAAATGAAGTTACATTTATTTCAATGCCCGGTGTGCCTTTTGAAATGAAGCGCCTAATGACTGAATCTGTGATTCCTAAACTGGCATCTTATTATAAAAGACCGCATATTATCCATAGAACTGTAGTTACCTATGGTATGGGTGAAAGTGCAATTGCCAACCGAATAGAAGCTTGGGAAGATGCATTACCTACTCATATTAAATTAGCTTATTTACCTAATTTGGGCAAGGTGAGGTTACGCTTATCGGGTAAAGGACCTGATTTTAAAGAACTGGAATCTGCAATGGGTACCGAAATTGAAAAATTATATCCGTTGATTAACGATATTATTTTTGGGCTTGAAGATGATGAAAGTTTAGAAGAGATCGTTGCTAAAATGTTGACCGATAAAAATTTGACATTGTCTACCGCAGAGAGTTTTACCGGAGGTAAAATTGCAGAGAAGATTACTTCAATGCCTGGAGCTTCTAATTATTTTAAAGGTAGCGTAGTCAGTTATGCTACGGAAGCAAAGATTAATGTATTAAATGTGCCTAAGGAAGTTGTAGAACAACATTCTGTTGTTAGTGCAGAAGTTGCTTTGGCAATGGCAAAAGGGGCAAAAGAATTGATGAAAACCGACTTTGCAATAGCCACGACTGGGAATGCAGGACCAACAAAAGGAGATTCTAATGCAGAGGTAGGAACGGTATTTATAGCGATTGATGGTCCTAAGTCTAAATACGTGAAAGAATTTCAAATGGGAAGCACCCGTGAGAGAGTTGTGGAAAAGTCTGTAAATAAGGCATTTGAGCTCCTTCAAAAAGAAATTTTAAAAATGTGATCTTTATTGTTGTTGGAACGATAAAAAAGATATAAATTTGCACCCTGTTTAAAAGAAAAAGTCAGCACGATGTCAAAAGTTTGTGAAATTACGGGTAAGAAGGCGATGTTTGGAAACAATGTTTCGTTTTCCATTAATAAAACTAGAAGAAGATTTGATGTAAATCTATCTAAGAAACGTTTTTACATTCCAGAAGAAGACCGTTGGATAACACTTAAAGTTTCTACAAGAGCTTTAAAAAGTATCAATAAGAAAGGTATATCTGCTGTTTTGAAAGAAGCAAAAGCAAAAGGATTCGTTATTAAGTAATCTGGAAAATAGAGCGATAAGATGGCAAAGAAAGGTAATAGAATACAAGTTATATTAGAATGCACTGAGCATAAAGAATCTGGTCAACCAGGTACTTCAAGATATATCACTACCAAGAATAAGAAGAACACTCCTGAGAGATTGGAAATTAAAAAATTCAATCCTATTCTTAAGAGAATGACCGTTCATAAAGAAATTAAATAGATTTTCACTTTAGAGAATCACAAAAAATATAAGTCATGGCTAAGAAGACCGTAGCAAGTTTACAGACAAGTTCTAAAAGATTGACAAAAGCTATAAAAATGGTTAAGTCACCAAAATCAGGTGCTTACGTTTTTGTAGAACAAGTAATGCCACCAGAATTGGTAGATGCTTGGATTGCCAAGAAATAAGAAATATAACTTTTAGTAGTTATTGAGCCCCTTTCCTACGAAAGGGGCTTTTTAATTTTTATATTTGAATAACCATAGGATAAACAATGAGCTTATTTAAAAAAATATTTTCTTCTCAAAAAAAGGAAACCTTGGATAAAGGTTTGGAAAAAACTAAAACTAGCTTTTTTTCTAAGTTAGGAAAAGCGGTTGCCGGTAAGTCAAAAGTAGACGATGACGTACTTGATAATCTTGAAGAGGTACTGGTTTCTTCAGATGTTGGTGTAGATACTACATTAAAGATAATTGAAAGAATAGAAGCAAGAGTTGCTCGTGACAAGTATGTAGGTACAGATGAGCTAAATTCTATTTTAAGAGCTGAAATTGCTGGCCTTCTTTCTGAAACCAATGACAGCGAAACTGGCGATATTCAAATACCAAAAGATAAAAAGCCATATGTAATCATGGTAGTTGGTGTAAATGGTGTTGGTAAAACAACCACTATTGGTAAGCTGGCACATAGATTTAAAAACCAAGGTTTAAAAGTGGTGTTAGGTGCTGCAGACACTTTTAGGGCAGCTGCTATTGATCAGTTACAGGTTTGGGCAGATAGGGTAGATGTTCCTATCGTAAAACAGCAAATGGGTAGTGATCCTGCTTCTGTTGCTTTTGATACCTTAAGTTCTGCTGTTACCCAAGATGCAGACGTTGTTATTATAGATACTGCCGGGCGCTTACATAATAAGGTGAACTTAATGAATGAGCTGACCAAGGTTAAACGTGTCATGCAAAAAGTAGTTGAAGATACACCGCATGAAGTATTGTTGGTGCTAGATGGTTCTACAGGTCAAAATGCATTTGAGCAAGCAAAACAGTTTACAAAGGCTACAGAAGTAACAGCTTTGGCGATTACCAAATTAGATGGTACGGCAAAGGGTGGTGTGGTTATTGGAATATCTGATCAATTTAAAATACCGGTGAAGTATATTGGTGTAGGGGAAGGTATCGAAGATTTACAGGCATTTAATAAACATGAATTTGTAGATTCATTCTTTAAAATTTAAAATTGAGATACGGCTGGTTCTTACTTCCTCTTTTATTATGTAATCTGAGCTGGGGGCAAATGAACCACCCAAAAGCTAGTCCGTTTGCCAAGGTTATACAAGAAATTGGACTCTCAAAAATTACCATAGAATATTCAAGGCCGTCTGCCAAGGGTCGCACTTTATTTGGTAATCAACCTAACGGAGAACCTGGTCTGGTGCCAAACGGTCGTATTTGGAGGGTAGGAGCCAATGAGTCTACAAAAATTACCTTTAGTACTAATGTATTAGTTGATGGTAAGAATCTTGAAAAAGGTACTTATGCCTTATATGCTTTTCCTGAGGAAGAAGAATGGCAAATAGTTTTTCATAATAATACTACACATTGGGGTGATGGCAGGGCAAAATATAGTGCTAAAGAAGATGCATTAAGAATTGGGGTTGTACCTACGCACAAACAAGATTTTCAAGAGACTTTTCTAATTTCGTTCGATGATATTGATCATAACGGAGCATCTATACATTTAAATTGGGGAACTACTCAAATTGCTTTTCCTGTAATCTTTGATACGAAGACTATCATGCAAGACCAGATAGTTGAAATGCAATCAAATACTCCTACGGCACAGACATATTATGAAATTGCAAGATATTATCAAGAACAAGGTTTAAAGTTGCAAGAAGCGCTAAGTTATGTTGATAAAGCAATAAAATTGGGTGGTGATACCTATTACTTTCATAGAGTACGATCTTTAATATTAGGAGATTTACAAAATTATGAAGCCGCTATTAAGGCATCCAACATTTCTATCAAGTTAGCTGAAAAAGAAGATAAAGATGAATTTGTTCGCTTGAACAAAAATGATATTGAGCGATGGAAAGCATTAAACCAAACAAATAGATAATCGTATGAAAAAGTATTTTTTGTTATTAGTCATCATTTTATTGAGTGCTTGTAAAAATAAGCAGGAAAATAAAGAAGAAGTAGTTCTTTGGACACCTTATAACGATTCTATTGAAGTTGCTGCTAACGCCGATCATGAAAATGGACGTATGCAGTACAAGTTGATAC
Organism: Maribacter sp.; assembly: GCF_039968975.1. GTDB lineage: Bacteria > Bacteroidota > Bacteroidia > Flavobacteriales > Flavobacteriaceae > Maribacter. The sequence continues at coordinate 7,709 of NZ_JBDVOT010000106.1, forward strand.
AATCTAAGATTTTAGATAAAAATGAAGTATTTAGTCCGCTATACGAAGAGGTCTCTAAACTTACAGAAGAAAAATATCAGAAATTGCTGCCTTTAATCATGGAGCAAGATATTTTTGTAATTCGAAATCATATCAAAGAAGGTAGGCTTACTTATGAAAATCTGGTTTTGTTTTATTTGCATCGCATTTATAAATATGAGTTGGATAATACTACTACATTAAATACGGTAATAGCTTTAAACAAAGATGTAGTAGAACAAGCTCGAGAGTTAGATAGGTTAAGTGAAAAGGGGGTAGCAACACAAATTCAACATCCAATTTATGGTATGCCTATTTTGTTGAAAGACAACATTAATACGTTAGGTATGAAAACTACTGCGGGTTCAATTGCTTTAATGGATAATGAAGTAAATGATTCTTATATAGTTCAGCAATTAAAAAAGAACGGAGCCTTAATTTTGGGCAAAGTCAACTTAAGTGAGTGGGCTTATTTTTTATGCTCTGGTTGTCCTGTAGGGTATAGTGCCTATGGTGGTCAAACCCTAAATCCGTATGGACGAAGAGTTTTTGAAACCGGTGGTTCAAGTTCTGGCAGTGGAACAGCTGTAGCAGCTAATTATGCAGTTGCGGCGGTAGGTACTGAGACTTCTGGGTCTATTTTGTCGCCAAGTAGCCAAAATTCTGTAGTAGGTTTAAAGCCTACCATAGGTTTGTTAAGTAGGTCTGGTATTGTGCCTATTTCTAGTACTTTAGATACTCCGGGTCCAATGACAAAAAATGTAAAGGACAATGCAATCTTATTATCGGCAATGTTGGGTTATGATGAATTAGACCCCGCTTCTGTTAAAGATAATTTTCCGGGTGTTTTATCGGCTGGGTTACATCCAATTCCATTTTCTGATATGAGATTAGGTGCAATTAAAGAGTTGATGCAAACCGATAGTATTTACAAAAAGACCATAGAGGATTTAAAAAAAGCTGGCGCGACCATAGTTGAATTTACGCCACCAGAAGTTGCTATGAATGGTTTTTTAAGCATTTTGAATATTGATATGCGTAACGATTTGAAGTCGTATTTAAAAGAATATACGGACCCTAAGTTGGTGAAAATTTCTTCAGTTACAGATGCAGTCACTTTTAATAATCAAGATTCGTTGTTGAGAATACCCTATGGGCAAGCATTGTTCAATGGTATACTTTCAGATTCTACTACAACTGCTGAATTGGAGGAGATAAAATCTACTCTTGAAAAAAACGGACGTACATTCTTTGATAATGCGATGGATAAGCACAAGCTAGATGCGGTACTCTCAATTAATAATTATCATGCCGGTTATGCAGCTGTGGCTAAATATCCAGCCTTAACCGTGCCAATGGGTTATAAAACTACGGGAGAGCCAATTAGTCTGACTTTTATAGGAAAACAGTTCTCAGAAGCAAATTTGTTGAGATTAGGTAAATCTTATGAAGAAAAGTTTCCAAATCGAGTGTTGCCAAAAGGCTACCAAAACTAAATTTGATGGCTTAAAATGAAAAGAAGGGGTTTTATAAAAAAGACTTTTCGGTGGGTAGCTGGGTTAGGTTTGCTGACGGGATTATATAGTTGGCAGATAGAACCGTTTTGGATGCATTTCGTGTATTTAAAAATGCCTTTAAAAAATTTACCAGATGCGCTAGTTGGTAAAACGGTAATGCAGATTAGTGATATTCATATCGGTAATTCTTTTGATTATCAGTACATAATAGATTCATTTTAAGAAGCTCAAGAATTATATCCAGATTTTGTGGTGCATACAGTTGATTATGTTACCTATGAAGATAATGAGCAAATAACACAATTACAAGAGGTGCTGCAATATGTGATTAAAGGGTCATTAGGAACCATTGGTATTTTAGGAAATCATGATTACGGGATTGATTTTGTAGAGGAGCCGGTTGCGGAAAGTATTACAGAAAGTTTAGAAGATGCTGGGGTAACTATGTTACGTAATGATGCAGTAGAGATTAACTGGCTCAATTTTTTAGGGATGGATGATTTTTGGGGGAGTAATTTTTATCCTGAAAAAACTATGGCAAAATACAATCCTGAATTGGCAAATATTACCCTATGTCACAATCCGGATGTATGTGATTTACCTGTGTGGAATAACTTTAAAGGTTGGATACTTTCTGGCCATACTCATGGCGGACAAGTAAAACCACCTTTTTTGCCGCCACTTATTTTACCGGTTAAAAATAAAAATTACGATGCCGGTGTAAAAGATTTAAAAGATGGTAGAACCTTATATATTAATAGTGCTTTAGGTTGTTTACGACAAGTTCGTTTTAATGTAAGACCAGAAATAACGGTATTTGAGCTTTCTAAAGAAGTTTAATAAAAATTGTTTAATCAATAGATTGTATCACGGTATCTGCCGCCAAACGAGATTTACCTATTAAATTAGGTTGTGTGTCATCTTCTAAATGTCTGTAGCCCAAAGCAACTGAAAAGAGTACTTTATGGTCTTCAATATTTAAAATTTCTTTATACTTTTTAGGTTCAATACCTTCCATTGGTGTAGAATCTATTTCCATGCTTGCGCAGGCAGCTAAGAAGAACCCTAAAGTGATATAGACTTGTTGAGATAACCAATTTATGGTTTTCTCTTCGGATTGGGATTTTACAAATTGTTTGTAAAATTTTATAGAGTTCTCAAGTAGATTTTCTTCGACCCGCTTTTCAAATTCTTCCAGATTATCCATTACACTAAATACTACCAAATGGCTGGCATCTTTAATCTTAGATGCATTTGAATATGAGGCATTAGCTAATTCATCTTTCACCTCTTTGTTAGAAACGAATGTGAACAACCAAGGTTGACTGTTTATGGAAGACGGACTTAGTTTTAATATATGTTTTAAATCCGCTATTTGCGAATTGGAAACTCTTCTTGTCGGGTCAAATTTTTTAGTCGTATATCTTGCTTCGGCAATGCTTCTAAAATTCATTTTGCAATTTTGTACAAAAGTAAGGATACTTATTCGCTAAGTGTTAAATAGGTTATGCCAGATGGTATTTTAGAATGGAAAAATCTATTGCTCCATAATAGCATTTAGTAATCCCCAGATTTCATTATCAAAACTAGAAGGACCTAATAGTTCTTCATTACTGGCTCCGCCCATGCGTACAACCACTAAATCTAAACTTGGAACCATATATAATTTTTGGTCGTTGAGCCCTAAGCCGGCATATAGATCATCAGGTGCATTTGGTATTAAACTGCCTGAATATTCTTCAATAGAACTAGGTAATCTAAAACTGCTCTTACCGTTTAACCAATACAAGTATCCGTATGAAAGGTTTAAATTTTGAGAAGTATTGGTCATGGCGTTAAAGTAACTTTGGTCAGAAAGAATAGAGAGTCCGTCCCAATTACCTTCGTTTAAGTTTAAAATACCAAAACGTGCCATGCTTCTAGCGGAACTAAAGAATACATTATTATAGCCTATTTTAATAAATAAGCCTTGCATGCCTATTGGTTCTTTTATTTTTTCTGAGAAATAGGAATTGAAATCGGCTTCCGTAGCATTAGCGATAACATCATCAAGTAATGTATATGGTGCATTATGGTAATACCAAAAAGTGCTAGGGTCATTTAAATAAGACAGGCATTCTGGCTCTGTACAAAAAATGTCATCCATGTTGTAATCTAGACCCGTAGTCATGGTCAATTGATTTTTTATGGTGATGTTCAATTCTTGTTCTAAAGGCATGCTAGACCAACCTTCGCCTAAATAGGTAGAGGTAGTGTCTGTAATATCAAAATATCCTTCTTCTTGAGCAATACCGGTTAACATGGCCGTTAAATTTTTTCCGGCAGAATTCCATGCATGATTATCATCGGACTTAAAATCGCCAAAGTATTTTTCAATAACTATGCGACCATCTTTTAGTACAATAAAGGCATCGGTGTTATTATTTTCTAAGAAGAAATATAAATTGCTTACCTCGTCTTCGTTCCAACCTAATGTTTCCATAGATATGGTTTCCCATTCATTAGCTCTTGAAATGGGTGGAAAATATGTTTCTGTAGGTAATGCAGCGGTTACAGGTGGTGTACCACTCTTGCCAGTTTCTGAAGTAGGTTCAGAATCACTTGAGCATGAGGCTACAATTAACGATAGGGCAAATAGCCTGAAATATTGGGAGAATTTCATGGTTAATTTAAGATTTGGGTATACATAAACTGTAATCAAATAAAGATTACAAGTAAATTTGTCCATATCTAACGTTTTTAAATAGCCAAATCGTATTTTTGCACCCCAATTTAAATTATGAGGACAAAAACCCTTAAGAAGAACAAAATCAACGTAGTAACTCTAGGTTGTTCAAAGAATGTATATGATTCTGAAGTACTCATGGGCCAATTAAAGGCTAACGACAAAGAAGTTGTGCATGAAGAAGAAGGTAATATAGTTGTTATTAACACCTGTGGCTTTATCGCTAATGCAAAAGAAGAAAGTGTTAATACCATTTTAGAATATGTTCAAAAGAAAGAAGATGGTGCCGTAGATAAAGTTTTTGTTACTGGTTGCTTAAGTGAACGTTACAAGCCAGACCTGCAAAAAGAGATTCCTAATGTAGATGAATACTTTGGTACCAGTGAGTTACCAGGTTTATTGAAAGCCTTAGGAGCAGATTATAAGCATGAGTTGATAGGTGAACGTTTAACGACCACACCTAAGAACTATGCTTATTTAAAAATTGCAGAAGGTTGTGATAGACCTTGTTCGTTCTGTGCCATACCTTTAATGAGAGGTAAGCACAAAAGTACACCTATAGAAGAGTTGGTGACGGAAGCAGAAAAACTTGCAGTTAAAGGCGTAAAAGAACTGATTTTGATAGCCCAAGATCTTACATATTATGGGCTAGATTTATATAAGAAGAGAAATCTTGCTGAACTTTTAAAAGCTTTGGTAAAGGTTGAAGGAATAGAATGGATACGTTTACATTATGCATTTCCAGCAGGTTTTCCAATGGATGTGTTAGATGTGATGAACAGAGAACCAAAGGTTTGTAACTATCTAGATATTCCGTTACAGCATATATCTGACCGTATTCTTAAAAGTATGCGTCGTGGTACTACAGAGGCAAAAACAACGAAATTACTTAAGGAGTTTAGGGCTGCTGTTCCAGAAATGACAATCAGGACTACATTGATTGTTGGGTACCCTGGTGAAACTGAAGAAGATTTTGAGATTCTTAAAAACTGGGTAACCGCTATGCGTTTTGAGCGTTTGGGCTGTTTTACCTATAGTCATGAAGAAAATACTCATGCTTATACTTTGGTAGACGATGTTCCAGAAGAAGTAAAACAAGAGCGTGCCAATATTATCATGGAAATACAATCTCAAATATCTTGGGAATTGAACCAAAAGAAAGTAGGGGAGACCTTTCGTTGTATTATAGATCGTAAAGAAGGAAATCATTTCATAGGAAGAACGGAGTTTGATTCGCCAGATGTAGACAACGAGGTTTTAATTGATGCTGCTAAGTATTACGTAAAGCAAGGTGAGTTTGTCAATGTAAAGATTACAGAAGCAGCTGATTTTGACCTTTACGGTGAACCTGTTTCATAGTTTATTTAAATAGAAATCCTAGTTTAAATCCGCCCCAATTGGCAGAATTACCTGAAGAAAATTCTTTGGTGATAGCCGTTCGTGTGTATTCTAAATACACTCTTTTGTATTTTAAAATGAGTCCGTAATCGAGCTGGGCGGTAAATCTTTCAATATTTTCTGAAGATATGGTGTACGGATTGTCATTGGTTATAATGCCGCCTTGCAAGGTGGCATCATAGCCAATAATGTTTACAGCAGTATGTGCAAAAGTGTAAACTTTAATTTTTGAAGTAGTAGTTACATCAGTATATAAATTATCTAAAATTCCGATGGTTGTATTAAACCCAAAAGATACATTTGTAAATAGAGATCCTACTTGTAATGAGGTATAGCTATGTATATTCGCAATGTTTTTAAAGTCTAATAACTGTTTCTCGTAACCAATTTTATAGTTAAGTATAAAATCATTTTGGATTTGATTATTCCAGCCTCCAGGAATTTTATTTTCAATTAATTTATGAATTTTTGTTTGCATTTCTTTGCCAAATGCACCCGGACCAATTAAACCAATGCTTAAGGATTGTCCTAGTCTATACTTTTTATCCTTATTAGTATCAATTGCAAAACTCTTTAAGAATATAGCCGCTGCAAAAGGTCTGTCGCCAAATTGAATGTCTTCGCTAACAAAATCACTTGGAGTATATCCTATATGTTCTAATGCCAGCCCATGTATAGTAGAACTTGAATTGGGTTTAAAGAATAGATAATTAATAGGGTTTTTAGCTAAGCTTGTATTAGTAAATTCTAAGCTATAACCTTGAGTGTAATTTTTATCGGTCGAAGCAAAAAAATCATTATCGTAATTAAACCGTAAGTAATTTTCACTACCAATGCTCCTAAATGAAACAAGGTTGTTTATTTTTTGACCAAAAAATAGCATTGGCAATAATAAAACAAGTAGAAAGCTTTTTTTCATACGTTATCTACGAAAAAAATAAAGGTAAGTTTTAAAGTAAGCCTAATGAAGTAAAGCAAAAAAGGCTCCATTGAAGTTGAAGCCTTTATAATGTTGCATTTTTTTTAAAATGTAATATTAACGAATGGAAGAATAGGACTTGTATAAACACTATCATCGTTGTCATAAAGTAAATTTAGCTTAGCGCCAAGAGATATTTTGTTGTTTATATTGTATGCGAGTCCAACAAATAAGGCAGATTCCCAAAAGTCATCTTTTATGTCGCCCGCCAGTGTTTCCTGCGTTCTATTTACTTTTAATTGAGCAAATTCTAAAAGAGTCGTAATTTTTGGAGATAAATTATATTCACCAATTACGTTTGCGCCAAAAGTTGTTGTTTTTTGAATATCCTTTAAAGAGATGTAACTACCTTGT
>NZ_JBDVOT010000107.1:0-5638 GCF_039968975.1 Maribacter sp.
AACTTCAATAGTAATAGCTCACAGGTTGGCTACTATTAAAAAAGCCGATAAAATTATTGTGATGGATGCCGGTAATATTGTTGAAACGGGCACACACAAACAACTGCTTAAAAAAGGGGGTTACTACAGTAATCTTTATGAAGCTCAGTTCTTAGCTGAAGAGATAGCATAATTATAATGCTATTTTTTGAAAAGATCGTAGCCTCCACAATCAGAGCAATAATGTTTAAAATGTTTTGGCAGTTCTTGCAATTCATTACACCAAATCTTGCTTAATCATATTACCTAACTGGGTAATGGAGTCGTAAAGGACAAATTCTCCATTTTTAATGTAAGAGATAAGTCCGGTTTCTTCGCTGACTACTATACTTATTGCATCGGTCTTTTCGCTAATACCTACAGCTGCTCTATGTCGTAAACCAAAACGTAGCGGAATATTACGCTCGTTAGATACTGGTAAAATTACTCTTGTGGCAACTATATAATTACCTACAATAACAGCTGCTCCATCATGAAGTGTACTGTTCTTGTAAAAGATACTTTCTAAAATAGGTTGGTTGATTTCAATATTCATACGGTCGCCCGTGCTTTTAATGAAATCTAATGAGTTGTTTCTTTCAATTACGAGAATGGCTCCGGTTTTACTACTAGCCATTTTTTCACAGGCTTTTAATATGGCATCTACATCAGTATCAGTTGATAAACCTTCTTGCTTTAAAAATTTAAAATGCTTTACAAAGTTTCTCTTATTAGCGAAATTGGTAGAGCCGATCATTAAAAGGAATTTTCTAATCTCTTGCTGAAAAACGATGATCAATGCAATAAGACCTACTTGCATAAAAGCACCAACCATACTGCTAATCATTTGCATATCTAGCAATTCGGTCAATTTCCAAAAAGCCCAAACTATAACAATCCCAATAAAAATATTAATGGCAACAGACCCTCTAACAAGTTTGTAGATGTAATAAAGAAGTACGGCAACAAAAATGATGTCTAGAACATCCGTAATCTTAAAGTCAATAAAATTTAAAAAATCCAATCGGTACCGTTTTAGTAAAATTAAGAAATTAGTTGACAAGAAATTAATATAAACTTAGGCATTTAAATGTTCATAGAGTTTTACACATTCTATAGCTTCTTTAACATCATGAACTCTTAAAATTTTAGCTCCTTTCTGTAAGCAAACCATATGTAGTGCCGTAGTGCCATTTAATGCTTGGTCCGCAGTTGTATCTAATGTTTTATAAATCATTGATTTTCTGCTAACACCTGCTAAAATTGGATGTTCCATATTATTCATGATCTCCATTTGATTTAAAAGCGTATAATTCTGTTCTAGGTTTTTGGCAAAACCAAAACCAGGATCTATGATGATATCTTTTATTCTTAAAGTTTTAGCTGCCAGTAATCTTTTGGAAAAGAAATAAAGGACCTCTTTTAAAATATCTTCATAATCTGTCTGTTGTTGCATATTTTGTGGTGTACCGCGCATATGCATCATAATGTACGGTACGTTCAATTTGGCAACGGTATTAAGCATATTATCGTCTTGCAATCCCGCAGAAATATCATTGACTATGGCAGCGCCTTTCTCTATACATGCTTTGGCAACGTTACTTCTAAAAGTGTCAATTGAAAGTATAGCTTTTGGAAAATTCTTTAAAATCAAATCAACTATTGGGGTAATTCTTTTTAATTCTGTTGCCTCATCAACTTCTAAAGCGCCCGGTCTTGAACTGTAGGCGCCTATATCAATAAAGCTAGCACCTTCGTTAAGCATTTTTTCAACCTGATGTAAAATGCTTGACTCGTTTTTATATTTTCCGCCATCAAAAAAAGAATCAGGAGTAACGTTTAAAATGCCCATAACCTTGGGCTTGTGAAGTGATATAAGTTTACCGTTGCAATTTATGGTCATTGTCAATTTTTAGATGGAATATGCGGCATTTTCCAAGTTTAAACCATCTATCTTGATGGTTACAATTTTTTAAGCGAAATTTACACAAATTAGATAGAATTACATGCTAGATACGGCAAAGGAATACGATGAGGTCATTCAGGTTTGTTTAAACCTGTACCAGAAAAAAATGTCAGATTACGGTAGTGCTTGGCGCATTTTACGTTTGCCATCATTAACGGATCAAATTTTTATAAAAGCACAACGTATACGTGGTCTTCAAGAAAATGACGTACGTAAGGTAGATGAAGGTGAAAGATCTGAGTTTATTGGAATCATCAATTATTCTGTTATGGCTTTAATTCAACTTGAATTAGGTGTTGCCGATCAACCAGATTTAACAACAGAAAAAGCTGTTGAGTTATATGCCAAGCATGTGAAAATTACCAAAGAACTTATGTTGAACAAGAATCACGACTATGGTGAAGCTTGGCGAGATATGAGAGTGAGTTCACTTACAGATTTAATTTTACAGAAACTGCTTCGTGTTAAGCAAATAGAGGATAATAAAGGCAAAACCTTGGTGAGTGAAGGTATAGATGCCAATTATCAAGACATGATCAATTATGCAGTTTTTGCATTAATACATCTAGGTTCAGAATCAGAAAAATAATAATAAGAATGAAGTATTTAGTAGGGGTCGTTAGAATTTTTGTTGGTATTCTTTTTATTATAAGCGGATTTATAAAACTGAACGATCCTGTTGGTTTTTCTTTTAAGCTAGAAGAATACTTTAGTCAAGGCGTTTTGGATTTACCTTTTTTAACTCCGTTCGCATTAGCTATTTCTATTTTAGTTGTAATAGTAGAGGTAATGGTAGGGGTAATGTTAATTTTAGGTTACAAGCGTAAAATTACTATTTGGACATTGATTGCGATGATTGTATTCTTTACGTTCCTGACTTTTTACTCTGCTTATTTTAATAAGGTTACCGATTGTGGCTGCTTTGGCGATGCAATAAAGTTGACGCCTTGGGAGTCTTTTACAAAAGATGTAGTGCTATTGGTTCTTATATTGATTATTTATGTCGGTAGAAAATTTATTACACCTCTAGTAAATTCAAAAGCGTTGATGACGGCTCTAGCGGTATCATTTTTCGCCTGTATCGGATATGTTTATTATGTATTGAATCATTTGCCTGTAATTGATTTTAGACCTTATGAAATAGGGAAAAATATTGAAGAAGGTATGAGCACGCCAGAAGATGCTCCAAAAGCTATTTTTGAGTATAAATGGAAATTCAATGTAAACGGTAACGAAGAAATTCATGTAACTACAGGAGATTATCCTACTGTAAACGGAGATTTTGTTGATGTAGAAACAGAAGAAATTCAGGCTGGTTATGAACCACCTGTTCATGATTTTACCATAGAGCAAGAAGGTGAAGATTTTGCAGCTTCATTATTACAAGAGCCTAAATTGGTTATGGTAATCGCATATGATTTAAGAAAATCAAACTTAGAAGAGTTCAAGAATATAAAGTCTGTGGCAGATAAGGCAATAAAAGCTGGCTATAAGGTGATTGGCATGTCAGCATCTGGTCCTGATCAAACAAATGCCTTGATAAAAGAGTATAATCTAGATTTCGATTTTTACTTTACTGACGAAACTACGTTGAAAACTATTGTAAGATCTAATCCGGGAGTTTTGGTTTTGAAAAAAGGTACCATAAAGCAAAAGGTGCATTACAACGATATAGAAGATTTAATTTTCAATTAAAATTGAAAACCTAAATAATATAATTAATAACAGAAACAACATGAGAGCAAAGATAGTAGCAGGTAACTGGAAAATGAATAAGAATTTGGCTGAGACCGAAACACTTTTAGCGGAGTTATCGGCAAAGTTGCCAGATACCAATGCAGAAGTTATGGTAGCACCAACATATGTAAATTTGACTAGTGCAGTTCATGCTTTAGAAAGTTCTAAGATTGAGGTTATAGCTCAGAATATGCATTATGCGGAAAGCGGAGCTTTTACAGGTGAGATTTCTGCAGATATGTTATTGAACATCGGTATTGATACTGCCATTATAGGGCATTCAGAAAGAAGAGCTTATTTTGGAGAGGATGATGAAATTCTTTCAAAAAAAGTTGCAACTGCCTTAGGAAAAGGTATACGTGTTATGTTTTGCTTTGGTGAAGAATTAGAAGATCGTAAATCTGGTAATCATTTTAAACTGGTTGAAAGTCAGTTAAAGAATGTTCTTTTTGATCTAGAACCATCTGCATGGTCTAAAATTGTCTTGGCATACGAGCCGGTATGGGCAATTGGTACAGGTGAAACGGCTTCTCCTGAGCAAGCTCAAGAAATGCATGCTTTTATACGTAAAACTATTTCAGAAGCTTTTGATGCTACTATAGCAAATAACGTAACCATTCTTTACGGTGGTAGCGTTAAACCAGGTAATGCAGAAGAAATTTTCTCAAAGCCAGATGTTGATGGTGGTTTGATCGGTGGAGCATCTTTAGTTGCAGACGATTTTATTGCTATTATTAAAGCTATTTAAGCATAGTACTTATAAATGAGCGATACAGTATATATTGAATACCGTTTTACGGTAGAACCAAAAGATCCAGCTTCAGACCTTCTAATTGCAGAATTGGGTGAAGTCGGTTTTGAAAGTTTTGTTGAAGAAGAAGATGATGTTTTGGCATATATTCAAAAAACGGAATGGTCTGAAGGTATTTTAGAAGACCTTCCAATTTTACAAAACCCTAGATATAAATTTTCATTCGATTATAAAGAAATTGAGCAAGAAAATTGGAACGCTACTTGGGAGCAAAATTTTCAACCTATTATAGTTGATGATATTTGTATGATCAGGGCTCCTTTTCATGAAGCTATCAATGTTAAGTATGATATTGTAATAGAACCAAAAATGAGTTTTGGTACAGGTCATCACGAAACTACGCACATGATGCTGCAGCACATTTTACAGTTAGATGTAAAAGGTAAAACAGTTCTGGATATGGGCAGTGGTACCGGGGTTTTAGCAATTCTTGCTGGTATGCGGGGCGCTACTGAGATAGATGCCATTGATATTGATAATTGGTGTTATTTGAATGCCAAAGAGAACGTTGCGCGTAATAAAATGGATTTCATTTCTGTGTATGAAGGCGATGTAGCGTTGCTTGAGGGCAAGAAGTATGATTTGATAATCGCCAATATCAATAGAAACATTTTATTGGCAGATTTACCTAGCTATGCAAAATCATTAAATACTGGTGGTGTTTTATTGTTAAGTGGTTTTTATACTGAGGATTTAGAAATGATTTCACAAAAATGCACTGATTTAGCGTTAAAGTTCGAAAAAAACCTTGAACGCAATAATTGGGTTGCCGCAAAATATGTAAATTAGAAGGTATTAATTGGAATATGATGAGCACAAGAGAAGAAGTTTCCGAAGAATTACTTTTAGAAGAAGAAACGGTTCAACAGAATGAAATCGTTCTTTTTAATGATGAGGTCAATACTTTTGATCACGTAATAAATACATTAATGTCTGTATGTGAACATTCGCCAGAACAGGCAGAGCAGTGTTCTTTAATAGTACATTACAAAGGTAAGTGTACCGTTAAGACCGGTGAATATGAAGAATTGAAGCCAAAATGTTCTAAATTGTTACAAGCGGGACTTAGTGCAGAGATTGTTTAAACTAAGTTTTGTTTACTAGAA
>NZ_JBDVOT010000108.1:0-35115 GCF_039968975.1 Maribacter sp.
ATAACTATGTTACCATCAGGATCGAAAGAACCAGAACTTGAGAATTCAACTGTCAATGGAAAAGTACCATTAGTAGGTGAAGCATTTACCACAGCATTAGGCAACTGATTTATAGTAGGATCTACCGCAGTAACACTAATACTCTCAGCACCTGTCGCATTATCATCATCGGTCAATGTCAACGATACATCGTAATCACCACCTGTCGCATAGGTATGTGATGGATTCTGTTCGTCAGAAGTATTTCCGTCTCCAAAATTCCATAAATAACCCATGATGTTGCCATCGCCGTCCGTAGACCCCGTACTGGTGAAATTTACTTTAAAAGGAACGCTACCGTCCACATTACCCGATAGAGATACCAACGGCGGCATATTCACAGGAGGTCCGCTCACAACAGAGAAACTAACCGTTTGGCTTACGCCGGAAGAGGTCGAAACAGCCAAGGTATAATTACCAACAGGGAACTCTTTTCCTTGAATATCAACCCCAATATCACCGAACAGGGAATATGGTGCAGAAGGCCCTTCTGACTTATTCTGATTTACAGGACCTGTTAACTTGAACGTGACATTACCCGGATTCAAATCTGCATTATAGATAATGCCCAATGGGGTATTACCGATATCGGACTTGGTGATCTGAAGACCATCGGTCAGCACATACAACTGACTGTCATTATCCGCGTTCAACACGAATAACGTAGCGTTGTCTATTGGGGCGTTTAAAACTTGTATAGAGTTAGAAATACTATTTGAACAACCATTACTGTCTATATAATTATAGGTTATAGAGTACTCACCAACGCCTATTGAAGGATCAAAAACATTTTCGTTAACTCCTAGCCCAGTGTATTCACCTCCTAATGGCATTCCACCAATTAAATTTATCGGACTATCTGTAACAAGAATATCGCTAAAAGGTTCTAAGGTTACAGAAGGAAGTTCTGGTTCATCTAAAGTTATTGATAAATTTTCGTAGCATCCATTAGAATCAGTTACAGTAACACTATAAACGCCCGCCTCTAAACTTATGGCCGTAGATGAATCTAAATTGTTATCATGACTCCAATTATAGGATAGAGAACCTTCAAACCCTATTGTATTTATCACTATAATTGGAGTCATTATTATTACAACCACTAGGATTAACTTTATTTGCAATACTTGCATCAAAATTTATACATATTGGATCTTGATCAATAAATTGGAAATTTACAGATTTGGTTTCTCCCTGTTCGCCTGTTAGTCCTGCATTTATATATGGTGTAGCAGTGATAGTATAACTACCAATTGCAAAAAGCTCTCCCCCGTAATCTCCTGTTAGTACATCGTCACCATAAAGTGAAAAGGGTGCCAAGCTTTCTGTTTGATTTTTAGTCTTATCACCGCTTAACATTAATTGTACACTACCTACGTCAGAGGAGGTATCTGCACGAATAGCTAAGTTTGTGTTTACATAGTTAGCTGCATTGATTAATTGCCCTTCAATCAATATCATTATGTCTTGACCCGTGTCTGCGTTTATTAATGTAAATGCGTTAATACTAAGATGATTGTTATCATCGTCCACCTTAACTACTATGGTCCAAATTTTTTGAGATCCATCTTCAGCGGTTACTGTATAATTTACCGGATTGGTAAAATCCATAACATCTCCCAAATTTGGATTCACACTTGCATTGGAAGAAATACCGAAATTTGGCTCTAATGTGGTCAAATCTGTTCCCGCAACAACGCTAATCTCTACCGTTCCAGAAGAATAATCAATTATTTCCGGCTCAGATTGTTCTTCAAAAGAGAAGAACACTATAGTATTCTCAGAAGAGCCAGCGTAGTTGACTGTTACGGTTTGTATACAACTAATTAGATTGTTAGCATTATCTAAAGCTTTCCATTCAATTTGGGTTTCACCAACTGGAAAGGCATCGTCCAACTCTAAACCATCGTTACGAGTACTGGTTAATATAACATCTAATTCTGAGCATGAATCAAATACCGATGGAGTTACTATTTCAAGTACCATTGGGTTTCCATTTAAACTAGTAGCGCTAATATTGACAGGACAATCAAAACCAGGTCCAACCTCATCAGTCACCGTAATTGTCTGAACACAAGATTCAGACATGTTACCTGATGCATCCAATGCCGTCCATGTAATTGTAGTCTCACCTAAGGAATATGGTTCGGACATAAGCAAACCATCACTTCTAGTTGATTCATAAGTAATCTCATCACTTAAATCAATTGCGGAAATACCCGAAATATTCAAATTTACACCGCAAATACCTTGAGTAGTGGAAGTAATTATATCTGCTGGACAAGTAATAATAGGCGCAACATTATCCGATACTGTCACTGTTTGCGTAACCTCTGTTGCCAAGTTTCCAGCTTCATCCAAAACATTATATGTGATAATATAATTGCCAATGGTATTAACATCGACTACATCACCTCCTATTATAATTTCATCGGTCAAATCTCCATCCAAATCATCAGAAGCACTGGCGCCTAAATTAATATATGGCGAACCTAATTCAATTTGCAAGGGATCAGTATCCAATAAGGTAATTATAGGTGACGTAACGTCTTGTAGGGAAACTGTAAAATTAATAACATCTTTAGCTTCTGAATTAACAAACTCAGCATGAGTTGGATCAGCAACTACCACCACTATTGTGTTTAACCCTTCAACTATTCCATCCAATTCGTTTAATTCCCAAAACTCCTGTCCTATTTGTGAAGCTGTTGAAATTCTGGTTGCAGTATCAATATTGCTTATATCTGGCGGGTTAATATAAAGATGATAATGTTCGGTCAAATCAAATAATACATCTGTACCTGACCATTCCAACCTAACGTTGGTAGAATACAACTCTTCACTATCTAAAGGAGCAACTATAGATACTGCTGGTCCAGAAACTTCAATTT
Organism: Maribacter sp.; assembly: GCF_039968975.1. Lineage (GTDB taxonomy): Bacteria > Bacteroidota > Bacteroidia > Flavobacteriales > Flavobacteriaceae > Maribacter. The sequence goes on from NZ_JBDVOT010000108.1 coordinate 2,931, forward strand.
CAATTTCTGAACTGCTACTTTCAGAATCGCTATCTGAAACTGACGCAGTTAGTGTTTGAATTCCAGGGGTTACAAACATCCCGTTAATATTAGAGCCAATACCATTTAATGGCATTGTAGTAAACCTAGTGTCATTAGAACTCCAATTAATTGAATCAGAAATGTCTCCATCTTCAGAATCTAAAGCTGTTCCTATTAAATCAACATTCATACCTCTTACCAAAGTGTTACCTTCTGACGGTGAATTTATAGTTACTATTGGTGCCGTATTATCAGGTTCTGATATTAAGCAAATACTAAATCCTTTTATAGAAGGGTTTTGAGTACCCTGAATAAAATCGATATTCATGATACCATCTTCAACTTCAACAGTAAAGGTTTCAACTTTTGCTATATTAACGCCACCTGCGGCTACTGAAGGTCTATAATCATCTAACACCAAGTCTCCTTCTATCTCTACATCAAAAACTCTAGGGTTAGCATTTTCACCCGTCCAATTTTCATTAAACAACAAATCAACCTCATAAGTACCATTTGCAGGAAACTCCCAATTCATTAAAGTTCCGCCTTCAATATGTCTTTCTGTTTGAAAAATAACATCTGGATATCCCGTATTATTAGAAACTAAAGGTGCATTAGACCCAAAAGTTTTATCTATTGCTCCTTTATAATATATAGACGGGGTGCCTGTTTCGGCAGTACCACCTGCTTGATTTGCAGATTGATCCGCTTCAAAATCTCCACCAGTCAAACCAAATAAAGGACCACCAGCGTTTACACGAAAAGCAGTATTACAAGCGGTAATTTGTGATTGTGAAACAATAAAATTCTTGATGTTAACCCCACCGTCGAAATCAAAACGAATAGTCTGTAAACCCGCATTAGTAAAAGTGACCGTAGTACTATATGAGTTATAAACTTGCCATGCTGTTTTTATAACATTAAAGGTTCCAATAGTCGAATAACTATTATTGTTTTCTTCAGAAATACTTACCATAGTAGCTCCATTATTACCTTTAGCTGCTAATAATTCAATATCATATTCCCCAGGAGCCGGTACATCAATAAGATATTCTATATAATCTGCCGGGTCTAAATAACCAACATTTTGAGCAGCATTATCTTCAATGGCAACTGTAAAAGGTGCTACAGGAGGAGTATCAGAAGTTGATTTATACCATGGTAAAGGATTGGTAAATGTGCGAGCTAGAATATCTGAAGGTATTTTCTGCGCTATGTCAATAGTAAAAGTTTGTTTAACAGGTAAATTTACTCCATCATCTGTAGTAACTTCTGCCAAGTATGAACGACCATCTCCCAAAACGGTATTCCAATTAAAAGTATAATTACCATTTCCATTATCCAACAAGGAATAATTATTTTCAGAAACCGTGGTTGACGGTAAAAATGGACTGTTGGAACCGCCATTACTTTTATCATAAATAACAATATTAGTGTTATAAACATTTTTGTCATCAGTGATATAAATATCTTTCTCAATCGAAGAACCTTCCGTTACTATAACATCTTCAATTAATGCAATGGTTGGAGACGAATCTGGTCCTGATGGAATAATTGTAATATTTGTACCGGATAAACCAGACAAAATATTACTTCCTCCGTAAGTTACTTTTGATGGCAATCCCGTAAACTCCAATTCAGTGGTTCCTAAAGCCTGAGCTATAAATTCTATCTCTAAAAAAACAAAATTAGAATTTGGAAAATTAGAAAAAGTACCCGCCACATAATCAAGAGTTCCTAAAATATTGTCAAAATCAGCTTCTATAATAGGTACTGGTAAAGGATTAGATTGAGGTAAGCTAACACTTACCACTTCAATAATGTTTGGGTCAAAACCCATATGAATTTCAGTTGCATCTACACTCTGATCAGTATTAACTTCCACCGTAACAGTAAAAGTTTCATTTAATGACACCATAACCTCTGTTGGATCCGTAACTACCTGAACCTGACCTAAAAGAGATGAGCTATAGCATAGTAAAAAGAGTAAAATAACAACTACCTCTTTTTTAAAATTAATAGGCTTTAGTATATCAATTAGTTTGAAGCTTCCTGTAAGATTGTGTAAAGATTTACGCATAGTGAGTTAAATTTTGACTGATTGAAGAATGAACAATACTAATAAATCGAAGAGGGAAGATTCTCTCATACATACGAGGAGAGGCCAAATACCAAAAATTAGTGACAATAATTTTTTGATATAGAATATCCAAAGAACTACTGATTAGTTCTGTAATTTTTAATGAATGAATTTTAATCATTGGTATAGGTTTGGTTAAAGATTAACCAAGCACTATAAGGTCAATTTATTGTCGTAAGTGGGGTACGAAATAAATACCTTTTCTGAAGGGGAAAATCAAAGCTTGAATAGCTGAAATTTCAAAAAATATATCTGAAACAAGAATATGTATTTAAGTTTAGAAACTAGCTTTTGTAAAAACAATTTACGATTAACGTTTAAATACATCGTTAAAATGCACAAATCTGTAACAATATTTTTATAAAAAATACGAATAAGAATAAGTCTACACTTTCTGATTTCTCATTAAAAAACTATTAAATTCTTAAATCAAAATGGTCTGTATATCATTAATAACCTTCTATATTTTAACTTATATGAAATTGTTTTTTAGTTTTCAAAACTAAATCAAGATTGTTTCCAAGAAGTTTTTTTAATACTTCCCCTCCACCCCTTCAAAAAAAGCATGATATTTTTTGAAGTCGGCTTCTTTATCTTCTGTTGGGATAAGAGGTTCTGATAATTTTATTTCTTTTTTTCCGTAGTCAAACGCTACTAATACAATGGGTACGTTGGCGGTTTTAGCAATGTAGTAGAACCCTGTTTTCCATTTTTCCACTTTTTTTCTGGTGCCTTCAGGAGAAAGTGCTAGTCTAAACCTTTTTCGCTCTCTGAATATTTCTGCTGTAGCCTTTACAGTATCATTGGTTTTTGTACGATCTATTGGTGCGCCACCCGTCCAGCGAAAAAACCAACCAAATGGAGGTTTAAACAAACTCTTTTTGCCAACAAAATTAATTTCTTCTTTCCAAACCGCACGTATTAACATAGCTAGGAGAAAATCCCACCAGCTGGTATGTGGCACTACAATAGCAACAAACTTATTTAAATGAGAAGGAAAGACCCCATTGAGTTTCCACCCTAGAATTTTAAAATATATAAATTTTGCTATTTGTTGCATATCATATGGTGGCAGATTTACCCAATGGAGAAATACTGCGAATTAAAAAAGTAATTGAAATAAGCTATATTTTTTTATAAATAGCTTTTAGTTTTTCGGGGGTAATTACGGACTTCCAGTCTTCGCCTAGAGCATTCTCCCATAAAGGTGACATACCTAAGGCAACAGTTGTCATAGTACTCATTTCTGCATTAGACAAGTTTGCGCAAATTCCTTTTGGTAACTTAATATCATGCTTTTTAAGCATTTTATTGAAAACCTCCACTCCCTCAGGATAAAACTCTTCTAAATATTGAAAAACAAGGCAATTGCCTATACCGTGCTTAACACCTAAAACATATCCTAGCCCATAACTCAGAGCATGAGCAACACCAACCTGAGAATATGCAATACTCATACCCCCATGCCAAGATGCCATCATCAACTTTTCTCTACTTTCTGATTCTTCTATATCTTCCAAAAACACCTCTTTACAGAGTTCTAATGATTTCTCGCCATAACTTTGACTAAAGGCATTTAAGAATGTTCCGTTCAATGATTCGATACAATGTATATAACAATCCATACCTGTATAAAACCATTGTTCTTTTGATACGCCCTTAGTTAAATCTGGATCTAACAAAACCTGATCAAAAGTGGTGTAATCAGAATTGATACCCAGCTTCTTTTCGGGTCCCATTAATACAGTAGTCCTTGACACTTCTGCTCCTGTTCCACTGATAGTAGGTATACCTACGTGATAAATAGCTTGTTTATTGACTATATCCCAGCCTTGATATTCTGACGCACTACCTTTATTGGTCAACATAATCGCAACCGCCTTTGCCAAGTCCAATAAAGTACCACCACCTATACCGATAATGCCCGATGGCAATTCAGTAAATTTTTCTTGTATCATTTTCACAAGGGCATCTACTTGCGCTGTCTTCGGCTCTTCTTCTGCAGATATTAAAATAATCTGGTCACAAAAAATATTGGGTATTCTACCTATAAGTTCCGTATTTTCAAAAACATCATCTACCAAATAAATCATTGGTGCTTCCGAATGTTTTCTTTTTGGCATTAAAATATCGCCTAGCGTACTAAAACTTCCTTTACCATAGACTACTCTTGGTACCATTGGAAAATTTCTAAATTCTTCCGAAGCCTTTGTTGGTATTTTCTTCAATATCATTTGTTTATTCACGTCCACTATCATTAAACATATTCCAAAATATCCGATAATGTAGAAATAGTCATGTACCCCTTATTTTCTACCTGACCTTCTACCTTTTCATGCTCCCAAGTGGTATGAAATGGCACATGTACCGCTCTTGCTCCTATTTCAACTAACGGCAAAACGTCGGATTTCAAAGAATTACCAATCATTAAAAACTCACTTGGCTTTATCTGTAAGTGTTCTAACAAATGACTATAATTCTTTTCCTTTTTATCGCTCAATACTTCTACATGATGAAAATATTCGGACAATCCAGATCGTTCTAATTTTCTTTCTTGATCTAAAAGATCTCCTTTTGTCAAGACTATTAACCGGTACCTATCTTTTAAACTATTCAAAACATCTTCTACTCCATCCAATAATTCAACAGGTTGGGTAATCATATCTTTACCTAAATCTAAAAGTGCTCCCAACGTTTTAGTAGAAACCTCATTATTAGACAGTTCTAAAGCACATTCAATCATAGAGAGCATAAAACCCTTTATACCGTAACCATATAAATCTAAATTCTTTATTTCTGTTCTAAAGAGCTCTTGATCTATTTTATTTTTGGTTTCATATTTATCCAATAAATCGGCAAACTTATCTTCAGTATCTCTAAAGTAAGTTTCATTTACCCATAAGGTATCATCAGCATCAAAGCCAATTACATTAATTCCATCAAAATTTATTTCCATGCCGCTTGAGCTCTCTTTAAATCTTCAGGTGTATCAATTTCTATACCCTGAACATTCGTTTCTACCATTTTAATCTTCTTACCATATTCTAAATAACGAATAGCTTCAATTTTCTCCGTTGCCTCTAGCTGTAACATAGGCAATCGTTGAAAATCCACTAAAGCGCTTTTTCTAAAGGCATATATCCCTTTATGCTTATAATATATGGTCTGTTCACTTTTTGCCCTTGGGTAAGGTATTGGTGACCTTGAAAAATACAATGCAAAATCTCTGTTGTCTATAATTACCTTTACAGTGTTGGGGTTATTGATTTCTTCTTCATCGGTTATCTTAACCATTAATGATGCCAAATCAATTTCTTTGTGAATGTCATCCTCAAAAACCTTCATTACCCCTTCTAAGCTTTCGCGGTCAGTAAATGGTTCGTCTCCTTGTACATTTACAATTATATCAACATCCATCTGCATAACCGCTTCTGCAATACGATCACTACCACAGTCATGTTCTTTTTTACTCATAATTGCCAAACCACCTGCTTTGGCAATAGTGTCATAGATAACATCGCTATCTGTAACCACATATACTTCATCAAACAACTTGGTGTGTACCGCAGCTTGATATGTTCTTAAAATGACCGGTTTACCAGCTAAATCCTGCATCAATTTTGCAGGAAATCGTGAGGCCGCATAACGGGCAGGAATCATTGCTATTTTTTTCAACTACTTCTATTTTATGTTTTTGCCTTTGGTCTTAAGCTTCTGTATATCCTAAAAATGACAACTAAGATGATTATTACCAAAACCGCTGCTAAGATAGGTGCAAATATCGAGGCGACCGATACTACCGCTGCAGTACCTGTTTCTACCGTAGTTATCACAGGATTTCCCAATCCACCAGTTGTGGCGGTTGACGCCAACCTACCCGTTGCTCCAGCTCCTTTTATTGCCGTAGCTGTACCGCCACCAGCAATTATTGCCAACGACCAAGTGATTACGGGATCTAAATCTGCAACCGTTGACACCATCACTGCAGTACCTGCTATTGCCGCTAAAGGAACCGCAATACTATCTAACAAATTATCGAACCAAGGGATGAAATAGGCAAATATCTCTAACAGCGTAGCTATACCTAAGGTTAATACCGCTACTAGGCTCCCTATCCATTGCCAATTATCATTTAGTTCCCATACACCAAAATAAGATGCCAAACTCAAAGCGAATAATGGCAAAAACACCCTAAAACCTACAGATGCCGCCAATCCTATTCCTAAAAATATACTTAAAACCGTATCTGTTGTCATATTCTATTTACAATTGGTATAATATTCTTTCTGGCATGAATATCTACTAAAATAACCTTTTCTTAATCAAGAAAAAAATCGTCCTTAAAACCAATAAGATACAACTTGCTCTTTGCCCTGGTTACCGCTGTATACAACCAGCGTAAGTATTCTTTATCTATACCATTAGGTAAATATGGCTGTTCTATAAAAACGGTATCCCATTGTCCCCCTTGAGATTTATGACAGGTTATGGCATATGAAAACTTTACTTGCAACCCATTAAAATACTTATTATTCTTAACGCCTAAAAACTTCTTGTACTTAGAACTTTCATGAGCAAAATCTTTCATTACTTCTTGATATAATCTATTACCATCTTCATAAGATAAGGAAGGGGATTCAGCAGTAATGGTATCTAACAACAACACCGTTTCAAACGGTGCCATATTTGGATAATCGACCATTTTAACCTTAACCTCTGCAAACTTAAAGGTGTAGATTTCCTTAATATCATAAATCTCTAGAATCTCTATAATATCTCCATTAGCAATAAAACCTGCTTCTGAGCTTGGCTTTAACCAATAATAGTTATTCTTAACTACCATCATAAAATCGCCAACAGCAATATCATTTTCTAAAAATAAAATTCGTTCCCTTATATTCTGATTGTATAGGTTTGCTCTTTTATTGGAACGTACTATAAATGCAGTTTCCTCTTTTCCATTTTCCGAATATGAACTATCAATAGCTTCTTGGATCTCATTACCATCTATTAACCTTACTATATCTGTAAACGGATCAACATCAAATTTAAAGTCTTCAAAGAATTCGCTTTGTAATTGCTCCCTTAATAAAGTCGCATTTGCTAAAATACCTGAATCTCCTGCTTGCCTTACTACTTCATTTAATTCTAAACGAACTACTTCTTTATTATAATTCAAAGAAAGTTTATCACCATCCAAAGCAGGACTTAATACTAAATGAACCGGTGGTAATTGGGCGGTGTCTCCTATTAACAACAACTTACATTTGTGACCAGAATACACGAACATCATTAAATCATCTAATAACGATCCGTTTTCAAATAATTTAGAATCGGCAGCCGTATCTGGTATCATAGATGCTTCATCAACTATAAACAAGGTATCTCTATGTTTATTAGGCGCCATTACAAACTGTACTCCACCACCACTTTGCTTTTTGGGGAAATATATTTTTCTATGGATAGTAAATGCCTGCGTTTTTGAATAATTTGACATCACTTTTGCCGCTCTACCAGTAGGTGCCATGAGCACCGCTTTCTTCTGAACCTTCCATAAACTGTTCACTAAAGTGCCTATTAAAGTGGTTTTACCTGTACCCGCGTAACCTTTTAACAAAAAAACTTCATCTTTAACAGTTGAAAGAGTGAATTCAGCTAATTTCTGCAAAGCCACTGATTGTGTGGCAGTTGGTGAGTGAGGAAATTTGGTTTCTAGTATACTATAGAATGATGCGGGTGTTGTTGGTTTCATGTGACCTCAAAGATAAAGATGATTTTTAGGCTAAAAACTTTTACGATTAAAAAAAAATTGTAGATTTGTGAAGACCACTAAATAAAATAACACATACGAAATGAAGACCGTAATACAAATTGTACTTTGGATTGGATGTATCGCTTTAGGATACTTTATTTACAACTCCATAACAGGACCAATCAAATTTAAAGAGGTAAAAATAGAGCGCTATTCTCAGGTTATCGCCAAATTGAAAGACATTAAAAACTCTCAAGAGGCCTACAAAACAGTAAACGGTAAATACGCAAACGACTTCAAAAGTCTTATCCGTTTTATCGACACTGGTAAATATGTTATTACACAACAGAGAGACTCTTCTTTCATGGAATTTGACAAGGCATATGGAATTGATATGCTAAAAGAAATGAAAATCATCGACACATTAGGAACTGTTTCTGTAAAAGATTCACTTTTTAAATCTGATACTAGATACAAGAACTTAATGGATGTACCTACGGCAGCAAACGGTGAGAAATTTACAATGAAAGCTGGTTTTGTTGAAAAGAGTGGATATAAAGCTCCTGTTTTTGAAGCAAAAGTTGATAAAGAAGTTGTTCTTTACGATCAGCCAAAAGATTTATTATCTAGTGAGAAAGCTGCATTAAGTGTAGAAGAAGTAAACGGATCAACAATTTACGTAGGTTCTTTAGACGAAGTTAGCACAAGCGGTAACTGGCCTTCCATATATGACAAAAAAGTTAAAAAATAATAGCTTAAACATAGCGGATAAAAATTTTAAAAAATTGTCCATTCAGGTTAGCTTGAATGGACTTTCTTTTTGTGTAGCAGATACTGTTTCGCAAAAATTGTTGATTTCGGATAGAATAGATTTCTCTGAAGAAAAAATCCCAATGGCCGCTAAAGATGAATTGCAAATTCTTTTACAAAAGCATGATATAGAAAACATGCAGTTTGATGAAGTTGTAGCTGTTCATAGAAATACACTTTTTGGTCTGGTACCAAAATCATTATTCAACCCTAATCATTTAAATGAATACCTTAAATTCAATACTAAGGTATTAGCTAATGATGTTTTAGCTTATGATGAGGTAGAAAACCATGACTTAGTAAATGTGTATGTGCCATATGTTAACATTAATAATTACATCTACGATCTTTTTGGCGAGTTTGATTTTATGCATACCGGCACAGTATTGTTACAGTCCTTACTAAACAACCAAACACAAAACCAAGAAGTTACCTGTTTTGTACATGTTAATACTGAGCAATTAGATATTACCGTTCTAAATCAACGTAAACTTCTTCTATACAATAGCTTTAAATATCAAACAAAAGAGGATTTTGTCTATTACCTACTTTTCGTAATTGAGCAATTGGAATTAGACCCTAAAACTGTTATTGTAAAATTATTTGGAGATATTGAAGAAGATGACGAAACTTTTCAACTTTGCTATAATTACGTCCAGAATATCAGCATATTTGAACCTTCAGCGGCTCAATTATTAAAACTTGGAGAACCTGCTACAGGCTCTATAGATTTCACCCTTATTAATACAATATAATGCGTATCATATCAGGAAAACATAAAGGTCGTCACTTAATGGCTCCTAAAAAACTACCTGTTAGACCTACAAAAGACATGGCTAAAGAGAGCTTGTTCAATATTTTGAATAATGGCTACTATTTTCCAGACCTTAAAGTCCTTGATCTTTTTGCTGGCACCGGCAATATTAGTTATGAATTCTCATCTAGAGGTGTTGATGATGTTCTTGCTATAGATGCTCACTCTGGATGCATACAATTCATTGATAAAACGGTTGAATTGCTAGACATGAATATTCGTACTTTAAAGAGCGATGTATTTAGCTTTCTTCAAAGAAATACAGAGAAATTCGATATCATATTCGCTGATCCTTTCTACGATATGGAGTTAACGGATTTTGAAAAATTACCTGAACTGGTTTTTGAAAATGACCTTCTATTAGAAGATGGCGTATTAATTATAGAACATTCTAACCGAACTAGCTTAGCCGAATTTCCACACTATAAAAATTCAAGAAAATACGGTGGCAGTGTATTTAGCTTTTTTGAAAAGTAAGTTTCAAAAGAAGAGGTCTTATTATTTAAGAGCTAAGAATCTTCAACTAAGCTGAAGTTTATTTTTATTAGGTAATTTCCAAATTAACCTAATCATAAAAAAGCAGGCCATAAGCCGGATTCTGTATTCTGAAAAAATCAGAATTCCTTATCATTTATCTAGGCAAAGGATTACCCCTGAGCTCTAACCGCCTACCCTTCGACTTGGGCGTGCAGCCCTTAAACACCGATTTACATGACGTTTCACCGTATAGAGTTTACCTGGTTTCACTACAGCCGAACTGTACTTGCTTTCTGTTGCACTTGTCCTCACATCTCTGCGGACGGGCGTTACCCGCTATACTGCACTATGGTGTCCAGACTTTCCTCTCCCAATTACTTGGCAGCGATAAGGTGGCCTGCTGAGCGCAAATGTACTGCAATTGTTGATAACTAAGGATGATCTCTTTTCTTTATTCTCGTTAGAATTAAAGGCTATATTTATATTTGTATAAGTTTAATTAGAGATAGAATTTTGGAACCATTTATTGTATCGGCTAGAAAGTATAGACCCCAGACATTTAAAGATGTTGTGGGTCAGCAGTCTATAACCAATACATTACAAAATGCAATAGACCAAAATCACCTAGCACAAGCTTTATTGTTCTGTGGACCAAGAGGTGTTGGTAAAACTACCTGCGCCCGTATTTTGGCAAAACAGATAAATTCTGATGGTACCGAAAAAGAAAATGAAGATTTCGCCTTCAATATTTTTGAATTGGATGCCGCTTCAAATAACTCTGTAGACGATATTCGTAACTTAATTGATCAAGTACGTATACCACCACAAGTAGGTAAGTACAAGGTATATATCATTGATGAGGTACATATGTTATCTCAGTCTGCTTTTAACGCATTTCTAAAAACTTTAGAAGAGCCACCAAAGCATGCCATATTTATTTTGGCAACAACAGAGAAGCATAAAATCATACCAACGATTCTTTCTAGATGTCAAATTTTTGATTTTAAAAGAATTACAGTTAAAGATGCTGCCGAGTATTTAAAATATATAGCAGAAAACCAAGGTGTAAATGCTGAAGATGATGCGTTGCATATCATTGCCCAAAAGGCAGATGGCGCTATGCGTGATGCTCTTTCTATTTTTGATAGAGTAGTCAGCTTTTCCGGTTCAGAGCTTACTCGTAAAGCGGTTACCGAAAATTTAAATGTCTTAGACTACGATACTTATTTTGAGGCTACAGATTTAATATTAGAGCATAATATTCCAGGGTTACTTATATTATTCAATAAGACATTATCTCTAGGTTTTGACGGACACCACTTTATAGCCGGGCTTGCATCTCATTTTAGAGATTTAATGGTATGCCAACATCCTGATACCATTAACTTATTAGAAGTTGGCGAAGCCGCACAACAACTATATAGAGATCAAAGCAAAAGAACGGCTCCCTCCTTCCTTCTTAAAGGATTAGAAATTTCAAATGACTGCGATTTAAAGTATAAAACAAGTAAAAATCAACGCTTACTTGTTGAATTAACGCTTATGAAACTTGCCTCTATCAATTTTGATGGAGAAAAAAAAAATCCTGAATCCGTAGCTCTTAACAATAAGACTATTGATTTCATTGCTCCATCTGCATTTTATAATCAAGCTCCAAGACCATCCAAAAAGGAATCTGAAGTTAAACCTGTAACCGGAAATCAACCAGCAGTAACACAAACCGAGGCTCCTAAAGCAACAAGTGCTATAAACAGTACTACCGAAACCCCGGTAGAACCTAAAAAAGCTACAACAACTATTGAGACACAAGTAGCTCCTGAAAAAACCAGTGAACCTCAACAAAACACTGAAACATCAACTTCAGCAGAAACCAGTGCTGATGTTAAAAAGCCGATTATTAATCGTCCTACCAAAAGGGTTTCAGGACTTTCAATTTCTAGTTTAAACGCCAAAAAACAACACGAGTTAAACAAAATAGAGGTTGTTATTGATGAAAACAACCTACCAAAAGACCCATTCACTGAAGATGAACTCCGTAAGCATTGGGCAGATTTTATTGAGATTATCGATAAGAAAGGTCAAAAAATTCTAGCTTCTAACCTACATTCAGATATCCCTAAATTAAAAGAGGGCTTCGCTATTCATTTAGAGCTTCCTAACGGTACCATGAAAAAGGAAATTGAGCGTGAACAGTTTGAATTGATGGAGTATTTACGTGCTAAACTCAACAACCATTTCGTACATTTAAATATTACCGTAAATGAAACAACATCTACGAAATTTGCATTTACTCCCGAAGAAAAATACCAAAAACTAAGAGAAAAGAATCCGGTAATTGATTTGTTGAGACAAGAATTCGACTTATTCTTATAGCCTTCTCCTAATTCTGAAAGCAAAGACTAAAAGCACAATTGAAATTATTAAAAGCCCGAAAGCCTCTCTACCCAATTCAACAGTAACAATATCTCCGTCATTTAAATCGAACCCTTGAAAGTCTGTTGGATAAAGATAAATGAAGCCAATAAAAGCTAGCACACCTAAAACCAACGGCACAACATATCCTACTTTATTTAGCGCAAACAACAAAGAGATTAAAGCTGCAATACCGTAAATAACAATCCAATGTAACGAGTCTGGATCATTGTATTGTAAACCTGCACCTACAGTGAACAATACAGCAAAAACGTAGCCTAATATCTTAAATAATAGATTCATTTAAATTTAGTTTAATAAGTGATCTTCAATAAGATCACGCACTTGTATTGCACTAATTTTCTGATCGTTGTCACCAGTTACATGATTACTTATAAATATTGGAAAATCTTCTACATCTTCAGTTAATCTACCGTGTGAACCTTTAATCAAAGTTGCATCGATCGGTATTATATTCATGACCGTTCTAAAGCCCATTTTCTTTTTAAGTAGTTTACCAACTACTTTTGCCATCACCAATTTATCTTTTGGATCTGTCATCATTTCAACCGGATCGTAACCTGGTTTTTTGTGGATATCAACCATTCTTGCATAATCTGGTGCTTTCGCATCATCTAGCCAGAAATAATACGTAAACCAAGAATCCTTATCTGCAACAACCACAATATCACCACAACGCTCATGATTTATATGATGTTTTTTTAAATCTTCGCCATATAGTACTTTTTCTACCCCTTCTACACTCTTAATCAAGGAAGCAACCCTTTCAATATCTTGCTTATTCTTGCAATAAATATGTGCAATTTGATGATCCGCAACGGCAAAAGCATCACTTGCCCCTGCATCTAAAAGCTCTAACCCTCTTTCTTCACGTACAGCAATAAAACCCTCTTCACGTAATATGCGATTCAAATGAACTGGTCTGTTTACGTTTGTAATCCCATATTCAGAAAGTAGTATCACCCTAGTTTCTAATGCTTCATAATGTTCTACCAACTGTTTAACTACAACATCAATTTCCTTTAAATCTTTGGAAATGATTTTAAAATCAAGACCATATCGCTGCAAATTATAATCTAAGTGCGGCAAATAAATGAATGTAAGATCTGGATTATGTTTTTTATCAGTCAACAGTGCTGCATCAGCAATCCATTTCGATGAATTAATGGTGGTTTTTGGTCCCCAAAATTCAAATAAAGGAAATGTTCCTAAGGTATTCTGCATATCATCACGCAACTGTGCCGGGTGAGAATAGACATCTGGAATTTTCCTGCCATCTGCTAAATAATTTGGTCTTGGCGTTAGACTATAGTCAACATTACTATACATGTTGTACCACCAAAAATGATTAGCACAAGTGAAATTAGGATTCTTATCTTTTACATCATCCCATATTTTTGATTGTTCTACCAACTTGTTCGATTGCCGCCAGAATTTTACCTCGCACTCATCTTTAAAATACCAACCATTACCAACAATACCATGTTCAGATGGCCATTTACCAGTTACGTAGGTAGATTGCACAGCACAAGTAACACCTGGTAAAACTGGCTCTATGTATGAGGTTTGACCATTCTCTAAAAATGATTTAATAAACGGAGTATGCTCACCAATCAATCGCTTTGTTAACCCAACAACATTTATGACTACCGTTTTCTTCATATTACATGTGTGATTTAAACCACTCTATTTCACGAATTATAGATACTGATAAATCTTGTTTTAAATCTGCCGGAAGCACATCCCAAGTATAGGTTTCTATTTCTAGGTGTTCCGATATGGGATTTGATTTAATATAATTCATTGTTTTCAAAATATGATCTTGTGTTGAAAACAACTCGCCATATTTTTCCAAGAAAATAGGAACGTGATAATGTGCCCTTAATTCTTTATGATTTCTATCACCCTCTAGAACAAGCGGTAAATCGCTATAAGTTTTTACTTGATTATCTATTTTTTCAGTTACTTGATGTAAATAGGTAGGCTCGTTAAATTGTGAAAGCTCTTGCCAAATAAGTTCATCATCTTCTCCATTAAAAAGAATTTTCAATGCAGCGCTTACTTGAATTTTTCCCACCCTAATATCATTCGCCTTGAACTTGGCAAATGTATCGGTCGGCTCTTCATAAGCTAATGCAAAATGGCAAACATCATAACAAACGGTAATATATTTTTTAATTAAAGCTTCTGCCTCCTCCGGATTTAAATTCAGTTCTTTTTTAAAATAAGCAGTCCCTAAAGGCAATAAATACTCTGAATAAAATGCCAATACCTCATCGCAGTTTTCTAACAATCCGTCTGGTTCCGGCTCAATATCTAAATGCAGATAAGTTTCTGTAGCTTGTTCAATTTCAAATAAGTGCTTGGCAACTTCGAGCATATTTTCAGCTCCGACCTGAAAAGCATTTTTTGTTTCTCTTTCTGTTTTATGCCAGTATTTATAGGTTATAGGTGATGTTGATATTCCTCCGTTCATACCTTCAGGAATTAATTCCAACAATTGGCGGAACAATCTTTTGGTATACCTCAAACGCTCATTAGTTGTCCAATCCGGAGCATGTACCATATCTTTCACACGTTCATCATGAAAATTCCCATAAGGAAATCCGTTCATGGTGAATACATAGAGATTATTCTCGTCTAACCACCTTTTAAAATCTGACATGTTATCACCTAAATCAAGCTCCTCACTTGCTTTATTTGATAAGCGAAGCCCTAGCCCAAAAGGTTGTTCTTTTGAAACTTCCTGCTTAATAATCGGTACATGTTGTTTAATACTTTCAAAAGTACTTTTCCAGTCTTGACCAGGATGAATATTTGTACAATAGGTTAAATGAAAATTCTCTTTTAGCTGCATTGAACTTAATTTAATGCGAATTGATGATTCAACTTTGTAATTGCTTGTGACATTAGCTCCATATCAATAGTATGAACATCATGCTTTACACCTAAGTCTGAAATTAGGGTAATTGTCAACTGACCACCTAAATGCTCTCTAAACTCTTCTATACCGTTCAATAGAGCCGTTATTTGTTCTTGTCCCTGAACCGGAAGAGCCAAATCAAAACCAATGGCAATCATAACATCCAAAATGTGCTGTAAATCTTCTTCCGAAATTAATCCAATTAACTGCGCATAAGTAACATCTAATGCGATGCCTTTGGCAACAGCTTCTCCATGACGTAATTCGTAATTTGTCATGAATTCCATCTTGTGAGCAGCCCAATGTCCAAAATCCAAAGGTCTTGATGACCCTGATTCAAACGGATCACCGCCTTGTGCTATATGGTGCATATGCATTTCTGCACATTTATAAATTACGTATTGCATTGGCTCCATTTCTCTATTCTTCAATGCCACTGCATTTTCTGCAATATATTCAAAGAAAGTTTTATCCTTAATTAAAGCTACTTTAATAGCTTCAGATATACCGGAAATCCAATCACGTTGTTCTAGGGTTTCTAGAAAACTACTATCATTAATAATTGCAAATGGAGGCGCAAATGTGCCTAAGAAATTCTTCTTTTTAAAAGCGTTTACACTATTCTTTACTCCTACTGCAGAATCGTTCTGAGATAAAACTGTTGTTGGAATTCTAATCAACTTTACTCCTCTATGGGCAATTGCAGCGGCATAACCCACCATATCAATTACTGCTCCTCCACCTATAACCACTACAAATGAATGGCGACATATTTTGTTTTTATTGACTTCTTTCAATACAGAATCTATAGCTTTACCACTATTTTTTACTTGCTCACCACCTGGCAACACTAATGTATTGGTATACTTTATGATTTGTTTATGCTGTTCACAATATGCTTCAATTTGATTTACCAATGCGGAATGATGACTTTTAACTCCGTCGTCCAACACAAAAAGAAGTTTAACCGGATCAAAATCTTTATAGTCTGCAATTAGATTTGCAAACAAAGGATTCTTCAAAGCAAATAGCCCTGAGGTAAAGTACAACTGATAATCATACTGAACTTGAAAAGATTGTTTTATAGGTTGTAATTGCATATGTATTTTATGTTACTGCAAATAGTTTAGACAATAGTATTGATATTGGTAGTAGTAATAACACAGCTACAGCCAAGTACCAGTCAGTAAAACCGGCTACCCAACAAGCGTTCATTACCACTAAAGACAATACACCGCCCATTACAGCTTTCTTAATATTTTTGGGAGAATTTTCTTTATAGGCTTTTAATAGAGGTCTATAAATCAAATAACCAAACAATATTAAGAAGGGAGCCATTATTAGAACATTGTCTTTCTGTTGCAATACAATTAACGTAATAGATAGTATAACTATTGCATACAAAATACCGGCCCAAATAATGTGTTTTTTGTTATCGCCATGTACTTCACCTCTACTAATTAAAGTGATAGCGAAGATATAAACTACAGGTACTAGAGAAATGTACCAATTAGAAACCGTTCCTAAAATTGACATACCCATTAAAAGATTTAGCCCACGACAGATACCCATATTCAATGGACCGCCAAAACCAAATTGCTTAAAATACCCATCATAGGTTAAAATTGTAATGGTCAAGGCAACTGAAATGAGTCCGGACAACATTGCACATTTGAATGCCAGGGTAATACCGATCAACATTAAAATAGTGCCAAAATAAACAGCTTCACGTTTTGGCACCAGTCCGCTAGGTATAGCTCTTTCAGGTCTTTCCAAAGCATCTAATTCCGCATCAAAAACATCGTTAAAAACAACCCCTCCTGCATATAGAGCAACCGATGAAAAAACCAATAAAAGCACATCACCGCTTTGCTCTACTAGAAAATTAACTACTTCTATTTTTCGTAGATATAATGCAATTGCAATACCCGCCAATATATCTGCTGCTGCAGTTGGCAAATTTGCAGGTCTTGCCAAACGAGCAAAACCCATTAACTTATCTTTCATTTTAGGTAATTTGGTCTTCGTCTATTCTTGGCTTCTGACCTCTTAAAACACTATTGTCGTTAAATAGTTGCGATTGATTAATACTATCTGGCTGTAACCAATGTGCTTCTTTCATTTTACCGTTCTTACTAAAAGCATCTAACGCATTTTGATAACAGGTTTTTCTAACGTCTTCCATAGAAATACCTCTTTTCAACATTAAAGAAGCTGTTTTTGGCACTGCCAATGGGTCACTGACACCCCAATCTGCAGAGCTATCTACAATGATATTAGAACTTCCGAATTTTCTAACTACCTCAACCATACGCTCATTACCCATTTTTGTTTTTGGGTAAATAGTAAACGCAGCAATAAAACCACGATCAAGAACTTCTTTTACCGTTTCTTCATTATTATGGTCAATAATAACATTAGCCGGGTCTAAACCATGTTCCAAACACACTTCCATACTCTTTATGGTTCCTGCTTTTTTATCACGGTGTGGCGTATGTACCTGTACGGTCATATCTAATTCCTTCGCCATATCCAATTGCATTCTAAAGAACTTGTCCTCTGCAGGTGTTTGGTCGTCATAGCCTATTTCACCAATAGCTACCACATTCTCTTTATGCAAGTATAAGGGCAACAATTCAATAACTTGTTCCGCCAAAGCTTCATTGTTGGCTTCTTTAGAATTTAAACCAATAGTACAATAATGCTTAATTCCGAATTGGCTAGCTCTAAAAGGCTCCCACCCTACTAGACTACTAAAGTAATCTTGAAAAGAACCTACTTGAGTTCTAGGCTGACCAAGCCAAAACGAAGGTTCAATTACTGCCACAACTCCTGCAGCCGCCATTGCCTCATAATCATCTGTTGTTCTTGACGTCATGTGGACATGTGGGTCAATAATCATCATTTTATCTTCCATTCTATTGTTGTTTAATCGTATTCCAAGTTATTTCACCATCCGCTATTTTGTGTTTTAGCTCTGGTTTACTATTTAAAATTGCCATAGCCCTATCATTATTTGAGTAATAACAACAAAGGGCTCCGGCATTATTTTCTACTTTATCCTCACTGTTTACAAGCACTTTCATATCATTCAAAAGCACTTCATTTAAAAACTTTGAAACTGGTCTCCAAAACAATGGGTCTATTGTTCTTCCGGCAGCCCACCTTTCATGTGCATAATCAGATATTATTCTAGCTAAATCTGCATTTGCCCTTTCGTCAATAGATTTTATTAGCGAAAGGTCTCGCTCCATAAATGCCGCTTTTAAAAACATTTGATTCCATTGTTGGTCATTAAAATACTTTGCAGGATATGGGTTATTCAACGTTATTGCATCGAAAATTGTTGCAATATTTGTTCTTAAAGCTTCTACTGCTGTTTGCTTATATGCTTCAGAGTTGGGTAAAAACATTAAATATTTTAAAAAAGTTTCTAATTCACCAGTATCCGCGACCTGAATAATATTAGCCACTTTAGGGGTATAAAACTCCGAATCTTGAACAAGCACTTCTGACAATAAATAAATGCGCGCTACCTGTAAAATATTTGCTTTATTCTTACTAAAATAATGAGCGCTTTCTGAATTTAGTTTTTCAAATAAAATTGGCTCTACACCATCAAACTTCACATTTAAAAGGCTGTAAGTCATAAATAAATCTTTGGAAGATTTATTGCTCGCCAATTTTTCTATTTTACCTCTTAACCAAGCAATACTTTCCGTATTTCCATATTTGATTAATAAGTTCTGAATATCTTCTTGATTATGCATTATGAAATATATGATTGATGTTACTTCAAAAATAATTATTATTACGCAGTAAGACGTCTAGGTTTTTGATTAAAATTGGTATGGTCTTTAAAATCTTTCTAATTTTGAAAAAAAGTAAACTATGCTAGGTCTAAAACTACCTACCGATCCAAGATGGGTAAATATTGTAGAGAAAAATATTGATGAGATTCTTACTGATCATGCATACTGCGAGCAGAAAGCTGCTAGTACGGCTATATCACTAATAGTATCTTTTCCTGAGTATACAGAGCTTGTAACTGAAATGGTTGCTTTATCTAGAGAAGAAATGGGTCATTTTAAAATGGTACATGACCTTATTTTAAATCGCGGCAATGCTTTAGGCAGAGACCGTAAAGATGACTATGTTATTGAACTAATCAAATTTTTTCCCAAGGGAGGTAGCAGAACTACGCAATTGGTTCATAGATTACTTTATGCAGCACTTATTGAAGCTCGTAGCTGCGAGCGTTTTAGACTGCTCTCTGAAGAATTGGAAGATAAAGAACTAGCCGATTTCTATCACAAGTTAATGATTAGTGAAGCTGGTCATTATACCATGTTCTTAAAGTTTGCCCGTAAATATGGTGAATTAGAAGAGGTAAATAAGAAATGGGACAGCCTTCTAGAATATGAAGCCCAAATCATGAAAGATTTAGGTACTAAGGAATCTATTCACGGTTAAAACTTAACTTACTTATTCTCAGAATTATATAAATCCTTAATTATACCATCTGATAGACCGATTTTGGGCACGTGAATTTTCTTGGCGCCACTCCATTTGGCTGCTGAAAGAAATATTTTAGTAGCAGGTATAATAACATCTGCTCTATCCGGATTTAATCCTAATTCTGATATTCTATCATCATAACTTAAGCTGTCCAAAAAATGATATTGAGCATTCAACCAAATATAGGATAAAGGCTCTCCTTCTTTTCTACCTGACAACTTATGTAACTTGTTTATGTTACCACCAGAACCTATAATTGATAATTTAGGTTTGTCTTTTAAGTTCACCTTTATCCATTCTTCTAATTTTTTCCATGTTTCTGGCTTAACCATATCATTCAAAAGCCTAACCGTACCTAACTTGAATGATTTTGAAACTTGAATCTTGCCCTTAGAAAATACGGTGAATTCAGTACTACCTCCACCAACATCAATGTACAAGTATGATTGATCATTAGTAATTAAGCTCTTTAAGTCGGTAGAAGCTATTATTGCAGCTTCTTGCTTACCATCAATAAGGTCTATTTGAATTCCCGATTCTTGAGAGATCTTTTTTATAATCTCATTTCCATTATTTGCCTCTCGCATTGCAGAGGTAGCGCAGGCTCTATACTTCTCAACTCCCGCTACATCCATTAAAAGCTTAAAGGCTTTCATTGTCTTTATCAACCTTGCTTCATTTACTTCAGATATTTCACCTACGGTAAATGAATCTTCTCCTAATCTTACAGGCACCCTCACCAAAGCGCTTTTTCTGAATTGGGTCTTTTTACCCTTATCTTCAATAACGTTGTGCGTAAGCAACCTTATAGCATTAGAACCTATATCAATTGCTGCAAATTTTCTTACCTTCAAAAGAGCTCTTTTTTAAGATTCTTGTTTGTTCGCATAATACTCATATGTAGCAAATTGAGACCTAATTCTAGGTAACGTAGTCTTTCTATAGGCATTATCTTGTGCGGCATTGAATACACGAGCTTTCATATTATCTTTCCAACAGATGTCGAAAGTATCCATTAATTCTTTTTTAATGTCCTCATCATAAATTGGACAACCTACTTCAACTCTATAATCAAGGTTTCTAGTCATCCAATCTGCAGATGAAATATAAATTTTAGTATCACCACCATTAGCGAAAGCAAAGATTCTGGTATGCTCCAAAAATTTATCTATTACACTTATAGCTTCTATGTTTTCGCTCATACCCTCAACACCTGGTATTAAGCAACATATACCCCTTATGATCAACTGGATCTTTACCCCTGCTCTACTTGCTTCATACAGTTTATCTACCATTTTGTATGATGTAAAACTGTTCATTTTAATTTTGATGAAAGCTTCTTTACCTTCCTTGGCATTTGCTATTTCATTATCAATCAATTTCATAAACGCATTCTTTGTATAATGCGGAGAAACGATAAGGTGTTTGTATTTATTGATCTTATAAGTAGTCTCAAAGAAATCAAAGACTTTATTAAGCTCTTTTAGTATAGAATCATCTGCTGTAAAAAGTGTAAAATCAGTATAAATTCTTGCCGTAGACTCATTGAAATTACCAGTACTTACAAATCCGTAGCGTTTAATAGACCCAGCCTCTTCACGCTCAATCAAGCATATTTTACTATGTACTTTTAATCCTGGTACCCCAAAAATAAGTTTTACTCCTTCTGCTTGTAGCTGCTCTGCATACTCAATATTGGCCTGCTCATCAAAACGAGCTTGAAGCTCAATTTGTACCGTAACTTGTTTTCCGTTTTTAACGGCATTGATTAAAGATGCCGCAATTTGAGAATTACTTGCCAGTCTATACACCGTAATCTTTATTGTACGAACCTTAGGGTCTAAAGCCGCTTCACGCAAAAACTTTAAAACATATGTAAAGGTGTGATAAGGCGTATACTGCAAATAGTCTTTTTTGGCAATACTTTCTAAAATACTACCCTCTATGCTAAGACCTTTTACGGGTAACGGTGTTATTTTGTCATACAGTAAATCTTTTCTACCTAAACTAGGAAAGCCCATATAATCTCTGCGGTTATGATACCTGCCACCAGGTATAACGCTGTCCGTATCTTCAATGTTCATCTTCTCTTTTAGAAAAGTCAACGTATCTCTACCAATACTTTTGTCATATACAAAACGTACCGGATCACCTATTTTTCTATGCTCTACACTTGAAGATATTTTCTCAATAAAACTCTTACTTAAATCATTATCAATATCTAATTCTGCATCTCTAGTAATCTTTATCATGTGAGCCGAAATAGATTCGTACTCAAACATGGTAAAAATGTTGTCCAAGCAATATCTAATTAAATCATCAAGTATAATGATATAACTTTTACCGGCTTCATCTGGCAGTACAACAAAACGATCTATTCCTTTTGGAATCTCAATTAATGCATAACGTTTTTCCTTTTTACTCTCCTCACTCTTAATTACCATTTTAACAGCCAAATAAGCTGCCGTATCCTTTAAGGTAGGAAAGCGAGTAAGATCATTTAAAATAATCGTCATTAACTGCGGACTTACCTCTTTCAAAAAATAAGCTTTTACGAATTCTTTTTGTTTCTCGTTTAATTCAGTTTCCTTGATGATAAAAATATTCTCGCCCTCAAGCTCATGCTCAATTCTTCTAAGAATTGTCAAACTCTTGGTTTGCTGCTCAATTACAATATTTGTAATCTCTTCTAAAAGGTCTTTTGCTTTTTCACCACCCAATACACTTTTACCAGTTTTACCGGCTTCAACTATACGCTTTACCGTTGCATAACGAACTTTAAAAAATTCATCTAAGTTGTTTGAGAAAATACCTAAAAAACGAAGTCTTTCTATTAATGGAACATTCTTATCTGCGCTTTCTTGTAATACACGCTCGTTGAACCATAACCAACTTATTTCTCTATTTACGTACTGGTTGTTATTTTTTATCATGCTTTTAGTTGCTTCGGAAAAATGGTTTGTATTGTTGAGCCTTTTATAACATTAGCCCATGTATTTTCTTGGAATTGTAAATGAACAAATCCGCTAGTAGGCACATTATCAATACGCCTATCGCCCATAGAATTAGCCAAATGGGTGAAAGTATGGTTGTGTCCAAATAGAAAAACATTATTTAAATTGTCATCTAATTGCTGAATAAACTGGAACACTTGATTTCCTGAAAAATCATATAAATCTGCAGTTACATTACAATTCTCTAAAGGATAATACAACGTTCGCAAACAAATCATACAGGTATGAAACGCCCTGTTTGCAGGACTGGTATAAACTTGATCTATTTTTAAATTCAGTTTTGCAATTTCATCGGCTACCAAACGGGCATCAGAAATTCCTCGCTGTAATAACGCCCTATCTTGATCACTAACATTTAGCTCCCAAGAAGACTTGCCATGACGCATTAAAAATAGATTCTTCATTTTATTTTAATTAAGGGGCTAATCTCTCCATTTTCCAATCATACTCTTCCGTTAGGCTGTATCTAATACGATCATGCAATCTATTGGGTCTACCTTGCCAAAACTCCATAGAAACCGGTCTTACCAAATACCCGCCCCAATGACTTGGTCTTTCAATTTCCTTACCTTCATATTCTTTCTCCAATCTACTAAGCTTATCTTCTAAAACATCTCTAGAATCTATTACCGTACTTTGATCGGAAACCAATGCACCTAGTTTACTGCCATCTGGTCTTGAATCAAAATAACCATCAGATAGATTTTCCGGAAGTTTTTCTGCAATGCCTTTTATGATTACCTGACGTTCTAAATTTGGCCAGAAAAACGAAATACAAATATTAGGGTTCTCACTAATGGCACGACCTTTTTCACTATTGTAATTCGTATAAAAAATAAAACCCTCGTGAGTGTATTTTTTTAAAAGTACAACCCTACTTTTAGGAAAACCATCTAAGCCTACCGTAGATACGGTCATGGCATTAGGTTCATCTACCCCATCAGATTTTTCAACCTCATAGAACCATGTTTGAAAAAGTTGGATTGGATTGTCAGATATACTGTCTTCCATCAACGCACTTTTCTCGTAAGATTTCCTATAATCCCCTAAATCTTTTTGCATCATTTTCGTGTTAAAAACAAGATAAACAAAGTTCTAAAAAGAAAGGAAAATAAACGCTATAAAATCAGATTAAAAGGTTTAAAAATCGAAAGTCTTGCCATCATCGGCAAGTAACACATTAGGGAAAATTGTTGAAGCTTCTTCCTTAAATAGTTCTATAGATTTGTAACGTGTAGAATAATGACCTAATACTAAGGTTTTTACGCTTGCCTCTTTTGCTACTTTAGCCGCCTGTATAGCTGTAGCATGCTTGGTTTTTGTCGCCAATTCTGCTTCTGACTCTAAAAATGTAGATTCATGGTATAAAACATCAACATTTTTGATTTTCGCAGCCAAGCTTTCATCATAAATAGTATCACTACAAAAAGCATATGATTTTGGTTTAGGCGGGTCAAAAGTCAATTTTGTATTCGCAACTACCTCACCATCATCTAAAGTTACATCCTTTCCATTTTTTATGTTTTGATAATATGCTTTATCAATACCATATTCCTCGGCAGCATGAATATTTAGTTTTCGTTTCCCTACTTTTTCTCTAAACAAATAACCATTTGTATAAATTCGATGATCTAACGGTATCGTAGATACGCTTATTTTACTATCCTCAAAGACAAGTTCTGATTCTTTACTTGATAGCTCATGAAACAATAAAGGGTAATTGGTCCAAGAATCTCCCAACTTTAAAAGTAGGGTAATTGCTTCTTTTATTCCTTTTGGTCCATAAACATGTAATTCTTTCTCCCTACCCAACAATCTCATGGTAGAAATAAAACCAGGTAATCCAAAAAAGTGATCTCCGTGTAAATGGGAAATAAAAATATGATTGATTCTTGAGAACTTTATCTTATGCCTTCTCAACTCTACTTGAGTACCCTCACCACAATCAATTAACACAATGTGATTATTGATTTCCAGCACTTGAGATGTTGGGTTCGTAAGTGTTCTTGGTGTTGCAGCATAACAACCCAATACAGTAAGATGCATAAAAAATTACTTAAGTATTCTTATTGGTGTTTTAGGTTTTCTCTAAATACCCAAATCACGTTCTATTTCTTCCATTTCAACAATATCTCTAGCTTCTTGAAGTGTAGGCACTAAATTAATTTCTTCTGGCACATCATCATAAGATACCTTGTTGGATACCAACACAAAGGATTGTTCATTCTCTTTGTGTTTTCTGGCTATTTCAAGAAAAGAAATAACATTGTAAGGCGTCAGCTCAGAGAAACTCAATAAATCTAACACCAAATTGTCATTCTTTAATTTATCATATTCCTTATCCAAATTTTCTAAAAAACGTTCAATAGAAATTTCTTCTTGAGAGACGATAATCAACGATTCTTCTTTAGTAAAAATCATATCATTTAATTTTAGATGCTAATAAATATATTACCGCCATACGTATGGCAACTCCGTTTTCAACCTGATTCAAAATAATAGATTGCTTTGAATCGGCAACATCACTTGTAATCTCAACTCCCCTATTAATTGGTCCGGGGTGCATGATAACAATTTCTTTATCCAAACTATCAAGTAATTTCTTGTTCACCCCAAATTGCTGGGTATATTCCCTTGTAGTTGGAAAATAGCTAATATCTAATCTTTCGTTCTGTATTCGCAACATATTAGCTACATCGCACCATTCTAAGGCTTTTCTTAAATTAGTTTCAACACCTACCCCTAAAGATTCTATATATTTAGGCAACAATGTTTTAGGACCACAAACTTTAACGTTCGCTCCTTGTAATTTTAACGCAAAAATATTTGAAAGTGCTACCCTAGAATGAAGAATATCACCAACTATCACCACATTTTTACCCGCAACGTCACCCAATTTTTCACGTATGGAATAAGAGTCTAACAACGCTTGTGTGGGGTGCTCATGTGCACCGTCACCAGCATTAACAATAGAAGCATTAACATGTTTTGACAAGAAAATACCCGCACCTGGGTTTGGATGCCGCATAACCACCATATCTACTTTCATAGATAAAATATTATTTACGGTATCTATTAAAGTTTCACCTTTCTTTACAGAAGATTGACTGGCTGAAAAATTAAGCACATCTGCAGACAATCTTTTTTCAGCAAGTTCAAAAGACAATTTTGTTCTGGTGCTATTCTCAAAAAAAATATTGGCAATAGTAATATCTCTAAGCGAAGGAACTTTTTTAATGGATCGGTTGATCACTTCCTTAAAATGATCGGCAGTTTCAAAAATAAGCTGAATATCGGTTTCCTTTAGGTATTTAATTCCCAGTAAGTGTTTAACACTCAGTTCGCTCATTTTCTTATCTATTTACTAAATATATAATATCTTCTCCGTCATTTTCTTCCCACATCACCTTTACCTTCTCATCATTTATAGCATCTACCTGACGACCTCTGTAATTAGGCTGTATTGGTAAATGTCTGCTAAACCTACGATCAATTAAACATAAAAGTTCTACGTCTTTTGGTCTACCAAAAGATTGTAAAGCGGTCAATGCTGCATTTATACTTCTACCCGTATACAGCACATCATCAATTAAGACTACGTTCTTATCTTCTATTAAGAAATCAATTTTAGTTTTTGTTGCCTCTAAAGTCTTTTCTCCCCTTCTAAAATCGTCGCGATAAAAAGTTATATCCAAAAAACCTAAATCAATCTGCTTAACCTTATATTCTTCTTTTAGAATCTTAGTTAGACGTTGCGCAAGAAACTTGCCCCTAGGTTGAATACCTATTAAAACTGTATTTTCAAAACTTAAGTGGTTCTCAAGTAGCTGACAAGCCAATCTATGCAGGATGATATTGATTTCTTTGGAAGAGAGTAAAACTTTTTGACTCATAATTGGCACCCGTGCTTTTAGCTAAACAAAAATAGATAATTCTATCTAAACTTTGACAGCTAATATTATGAAGTAAATTCTAAAAACTAATTTTAGTATGCTTAAATATAGTTCTACAAGCCTAAAATAGAAAAGAAAGCTTCTTTATGACTCTCACCAATAGGTATGCGCATATCGTTAATAACAATTCTATTGCGCTGAACGGTTTTAATATAATCTACATTAACAAGATATGATTTATGCACTCTAAGAAACTGATTAGAAGGTAATTTGTTCATAATCTCTTTAAAACTCATCAAAGTAAGAATGGTCTTATTGGTATTAGCTATATGAATTTTCAAATAGTCCTTTAGTCCTTGTACGTACTCAATTTGGTCTAAATCAATTTTTATACTCTCATATTCTGCCTTAACAAAAATGAACTTTTTTTCTACTGAATTATCGCCTGCGGATGAGAAAACATTTGCTTCCATAATTGGTTCTTGCTTTTTAGAAATTAAATCCTGTACTCTAGAAACGGATTTTATAAAACGATGATACGGTATTGGTTTAACCAAATAATCTACTGCATTCAACTCAAAACCATCAACTGCATACTGCGAATAAGCTGTCGTAAAAATGAATAAAGGTCTATTATCTAAAGTACCCATGAAATCTATGCCATTGATTTGTGGCATTTCTATGTCACAAAAAATCAAGTCAATTTTCTTTTCTTTGATTTCCGTTATAGCATCTAACGGATTTGTGTAGGTGTTTACCAATTCAATAAAATCTAACTTTTCACAGTAGCCAGAAAGTATTTCAATAGCTAGTGGCTCATCATCTATAATTATACATTTCATAGGCTAGATTGTTTTTTGGTAAATAGTTAACGACACTTCATAATCTTTACCGTCATTTTCAACTTTAAGGTTATGTAACCCCGGATAAATTAATTCTAATTGATTTCTGATATTTTCTAAGCCAATACCTGAATTTTTAGTAGGCTCTTTAAAGATTCCAATTTTGTTCTTTACATTTAAATAAACAGAAGCATCTGTTATAGTCAACGTGATTTTTACATAAGTTTTACCTTTATAGTCTGTACCATACTTAAATGCATTTTCTATAAATGAAATAAACAATAAAGGTGGCACTGCCCTACCCCTATCTTCTCCAGTTATTTTTAAAGACACATTCTCACTATCTGATAATCTTAAACGCTGTAACTGTATGTAACTTTTTATATAATCTATTTCCTTATTTAGGGGTACCAAATCTTTATCTGCCTCATAGATCATGTACCTCATTAATTCAGATAAATCCACTATAGCTTCTGAAGTATCTGGTGAATTTTTTACAGAAAGCGCGTAAATTGTATTCAGAGAATTGAATAAAAAATGTGGATTCAATTGTGCTTTCAAAAACTGCAACTCTGACTTTATACTCTCTTTTTCAACGGATAATCTTAAATTCTCATTACGTTTCCACTCCACATACATTCTTAAGATGGCACTGATAACATAAGGTATAGCAAGACTTACAAAAGACCTATAATATGGCATTAACATAAAACCTCTTGGCCGTACCCTGTCCATGAAAAAATTTTCAGGAAACCTGGGTTCATAAAAATGATTCAACAATAAAGCGGAAACTACTAAGAGACCCAACGATAAAATAAAATATGATAACACACTTTTTTTTAATAAAAATTCCGGGACTAGATAGAAATAGTTAAAATAAAAAAGAATGATAATAACAAGAAGCTTCGGAAATACATCTGAAGGAATTGGTCTTGCATCATTTAAAATAGGATAGAAAATAAATCCATATAATAATATCCATAAACTAATATGAACTACTATTTGAATCCTATTTTTAAAAATTGCTTGCATAAAGTAATTAGTGATTTACCACAGTAGAAATATTCAATTCTACCAAGTCTGATGGCAACAAAATTGGAGACTCTCCATCTTCTAATTTCGATAATACCAGACTAGCTGTTTTTAAGGCTTGTTCTTCTGTTACAAATTTCTGCTTACCAGATAATCCAGGAATATATTCCTGTAAAATAATTACTTTCTCTCCCCTCATAATTTGATAACCATAACCATCATTTAAATCTACAACCTCGCTATGAAATAGTTGGCTTGGATTTGTTGCAGATTGATTATAAATGGAATAGCCAAACACTAACGCCAAAAATAGCACAATAACTACCGAGTATTTTATAGTAGAACTCATAAATAAATGTTTAAAAATGGGCCAATCCACACAGATTGACCCAAAAAATTAACAATTGCACTCACTATGAAAAGTTAATCTTCCTCTTCGTACTCATCTTGAGGAAAGAATTCATCTAAATCATCTAGGTATAAAGTACCTGTTCTACCCATTCCTATAAATACACGACTACCATTAGAAAATGCTATCGCATCCTGTCTTGTAGCTCCTTCAAATGAAGTTTTTTGCTCCCACTCATCAGATACTGGATCATACTCCCAAACGGTATTGGTAGCACCACCTAACTCACCTGTTGCTATATAACCGTATCCATTTAAAGCAAAACCTACAGCATTACTTCTTTGTATAGCATAATCATCTTCTTCATCTAAATCTAATTTCTTCGTCCAGCTTTCTGATGTTGGGTCAAACACCCAGAAATCATCCAAGTAAACTCCGTTAGAAACACCCGTACCTAAATACACCAAACCATCAATAGTAAAAGTAGTTGCCGATCTTCTTTTGTTTCCTCCAAAGCCTACTAGTTCTGTCCAAGAATCATTGGATGGATTATACTTCCAAAAATCTTTTCTATCATTTTCACCATCATAACCAGTACCAACATAACCAAACCCATTAGCACCAAAACCAACCGCACTTCTTCTAGCAGTCGTTAAAGGCGCAATTTCCGTCCATGTATTTGATGCGGCATTATAGCTGTAAAAATCTGTTAATTCATCAACCCCATCATAACCAGAACCAATATAACCTGTACCGTCAATTTCAAACCCTACTGCAGCATTTCTGGCAGCACCAGGAAAATCTGCTTTCTGAGACCAGTAATCTCCTTCTATATCATATGCCCAAAATGAAGCTAA
This sequence comes from Maribacter sp., assembly GCF_039968975.1. Taxonomy (GTDB): domain Bacteria; phylum Bacteroidota; class Bacteroidia; order Flavobacteriales; family Flavobacteriaceae; genus Maribacter. The sequence goes on from NZ_JBDVOT010000108.1 coordinate 32,806, forward strand.
ATAATCATCACCATCATACCCAACACCCATATAACCAACATTGTCAATTGTAAAGCCAGACACACTACTTCTTGGGCTACCATCAAATACAGATTTATCTACCCAGTTTCCTAAATCGTCACCGTCATCATCACTTGAACAACTTGTAATTACCATAGCCAATAGCGCCATACCAGTAATCTTGTACACATACGATTTTCTTTTATTCATTATTTTTTTGTTTTAAGGTTCTTTCAATTCAAGATCAAATCTACTAGAGACCCTAGTGTTGAAAAAAACACAATAGATTAAGGTCGATTTTTAACATACCAAACCCTAGTTTTTATCTACGAACACAAACTTTTGATTAATAGTTCAAATAACAGGGTTTATCCCTTAACATTCACGATTCGTCTATTCAGGTTTTTACAACCACGCTTGGTATTTAGCTTTGAGAAAAATTAATTTCTAAATGAAGGTGTTCTTAAACAAACTACGTGCGCTCTACATCATTATAGTAGGCGGTTTCCTCGCTTTTGCCGCTCATTCTTGCAGCGATGATATTTACAATGATTCTGAATTTGTTGCTGGCGAAACTTTTACCGACAGCAACATTCGACTTATATTAATAGACACTTTAACAGTCAGTACATCTACTATGAAGTTTGATAGTATTGTCACTTCAGAATCTACTAGAATATTATTAGGAAAATATACAGACAACGTATTCGGTACCGTTACAGCATCTAGTTATATGCAGTTTCTGCCAGAAACTTACACGATAGATTCAGAAGCAGTTTTTGATAGTATTGTTATGGTATTGGGTTATGATAACTATTATTATAATGATACGCTCCAGAAAAACACTATTCATATTAAAAAAATTAATGAAAGTATAAAACCAGAAAGTGATGATTATTTCTACAATACAAGCAGTATTGGTTATGATGAAGATGACTTAGGTTTTTTTGAATATAACCCTAGACCATTGGCAGGCGATTCTATAACCATAAAACTCGTAGACGATTTTGGTACTGACGTGTTTTCTAAACTTCAAGAAAAAGATATTGTAAACATTGATGAGTATCGAGATTACTTTAAAGGTATTGGTCTCTTGCCAGATGATGTTGATGATGGGTCTGTAATAGGTTTTTCTAAATCTTCTGAAAACACCTATATGCGTTTATATTTTAGTACAGATACCGAATATGAATCTGAACAAGATTATCTTGATATTCAAATAGATGCAACTACTACTCCAATTCCATTTTTTAATAGTATTACGGCAGACGACCCTATAACTCCTTTACAGAGTTTAACAGACAGCAAGACCAATCTTGAAAGCGCAGACTCTAATAATCAAAGCTATATACAAGCCGGTATAGGTATAGCTATGCGTGTACAATTCCCAAGCATTACCAGTCTCTATGACATACCTGGCAGTGGTACAATTTTAGATGGTACTTTAAAAATAAAACCTGTATCCCAATCATACAATGATCATCTAAAACTAAGAGACACTCTTGCTGTTTATGTGGTTGATCAAAATAATGATTTAATAGAAACCTTATCCTCTACCTCATACGCTATTCTTAATAGGGATAATCAAGAATTTAATGACATCTATTATGAAATACCCATATCCTATTATTTAGAAGAATTGCAATTAAAGGATAGAGATATCGATGATGCTTTGATATTGCTTCCTACAGATTATAATTCTACAGTTGATAGATTTATCCTTAACGGAAACGGTAATGGCGAAAATGAAACAGTTTTAGAATTAACATACGGAGTATACGATGAAGATTAACCAAATTATATTTATTACTATAACAGCATTATTTGCAATACAACAAACTTCAGCGCAATCTGAAGCTTTGACCAGTTCACCATACTCATTATATGGTTTGGGGGTAATTAACCAAACCAGTATTGGTAAATTCAATAGTTTAGGATACAGCGGTATTGGCATTAAATCTCCATATGAACTTAACAATCTTAACCCGGCCAATTACTCACTGATTCCTCAAAATTCATTTTTATACGATATTGGCGTAACAGGTGAGTTTAACAGCTACAGCAATACTTCTTCTGCTGAAGAAAAATCTAATGTGAATTTTTCAAATCTCGCATTCGGGTTTAGAATTATGGAAAATTTGGGTGCAGGTATTACCATGGTTCCTTATAGTGACGTTGGCTATTCATTACTTGGCGTAAGTAGCAATATTGAAGGATCTACCGATTCTTTTGAAAGTAATGTAACAGGACTAGGAGGGCTGAATGATATTAGACTAAATCTTGGTTATGCAATTATACCTAAATTGAGGT
>NZ_JBDVOT010000109.1:0-11403 GCF_039968975.1 Maribacter sp.
AACTCCTCCTAAACTAAAAAAACCATGTGAAGCCGCCATAAATTTTACTTTGTCTTTTTTCTCTATTTCGGTCACCAAAGTATTCATCGAAATATCTGTAATTCCGTTAGATGCACCAAACAAAAACAATGCACCCATGAGCACATAATAATTGGGTGCTAATAACGGTAACATTGCCGCAGTACAACTAGCCAATATTCCATAGAAAGTACTCTTACCTACGCCTACCCTATTAATAATTGCAGATGCAAAAGGAAAAACCGTGAAAACACCCAGAGCCAAAAAGAAAATAGCAATTCCTAATTCTGACTTATTTATCTCTAATGATTGCTTTACAGTAGGTATATAAATAGCCCACGTACCAAATAAAATATTAATACTGGCAAACACCCACGACGGACCGAAGTATCTAGCATTCCCTAAAATTAACTGTAGTGATTTCACTTCGTTGTTTGTAGTTGGCTATTGGCTTAAATTTTAAAAATTACTTTTCTATTTTCTCTATTCTATTCTCTTTTTTCTACTGAAACTTAATTTGACAATACTCCCGCTTTTAAAATTTGCCCAAAACGGTACATATCCTCATAACTAGAATAAAAAGGCGCAGGCGCCAAACGAATAACATTAGGTTCACGCCAATCTGTTACCACTCCGTTTTCCATTAAATAATTAAAAAGAGATTTGCCTTGACCATGTAAGAATACAGAAAGTTGACAACCTCTATCTTTAGGAGTTATAATTTCAAAAGAACTAGCTACTTCTTTATCTATTTCGTGTAAAATATATTCAAGGTAAGATACAATCAGGTTTCTCTTTTCAATTAACTTGTCCATTCCAACCTCCTCGAACATGGTCAATGATGCCAGGTAAGGTGCTACAGAGAGTATAGGCACATTACTTATTTGCCAAGCATCTGCATTTTCCATAGGTTCAAATTCTGGCTTCATTAGAAAACGGGTATCTTTTTTAGTTCCCCACCAACCTTCAAATCGTTGAATATCCTTTTTATTCAGGTGTTTTTTGTTGACGAAAATTCCGGAAGCATTTCCCGGTCCGCTATTCATATACTTGTAACTACACCATGATGCAAAATCAGCATCCCATTCATGTAAATTTAATTCAACATTACCTACGGCATGTGCCAAGTCCCAACCAACGTTGGCACCAACTGCTTTTCCTGCCTTAGTAATAGTTTTCATATCCATTACCTGACCGTTATAGTAATTTACACCGCCAATTAAAACCAGTGCCAATTCATCACCTAACTCTTCAATTTTTTCAAGTATATCTTCTGTTCTCCAGTGATGCTCCCCTTCTCTCTTTTTAAGCTCTACAATAGTTTCTTCCGGGTCTAGCCCATGAAAACGAACTTGACTTTGAAACATGTATTGATCACTAGGAAATGCTTTTTCTTCGCACAGAATTTTAAATCTCTTTTTTGTTGGGTTGTAGAAAGACACCATTAATAAATGAAGGTTTACGGTCAAAGTATTCATCACCGATACTTCTTCCGGTAACGCACCCACTACTTTTGCCAAAGGTGCAGCTAATCGCTCATGATAATCCCACCATGGTTTTTCTGCATAAAAATGGCCTTCTACAGCTAACTCTGCCCAATCTTTCATGACCTCATCAACAAAAGATTTTGTACGCTTTGGTTGTAAACCTAAAGAGTTACCGGTAAAATAGATGACTTGCTCCCCATTGATTTTTGGAAAAATAAACTCATCTCTATATGTTTTCAAATTATCTTTTGCATCTAAGGATCGAGCAAATTCTAACGTATTTTTAAATTCCATAGCTAATTTTGTATAAAGGTAAACATAAGCCTATAATTTCATAAGCTCCATTCATTAATAGCGTTTTAAGATTCTGTTCTAAGTCGCATTTCTATCAAATGTCTTTTGAACCCTTTTTTCTCATATGCCTTTATAGCCGGTTCATTTTCTTCATATACATGCAACCTTATCTCGGTAAGCCCAATATTCAAAGCCCAATCCTGTAAGGCTGCCACAATTTTACCGTTAATTCCTTTGCCTCTATACTCAGGATCGGTATACATGAACCCTAAATAAGCAAAGGTTTTATGATCCAAGTAAAGTCTAGCTGGTTTTTCAAGTGCGTAACCGGTAGCTACAATTTTATCACTATCACAAGCAACCATCACTGTAGCTCTAGGGTTTTCCATTAAGGCATTTAAATCATAATAATGAACATCACTTTTACGTATTGTTGGATCCATTGGTCGCTCTGCCTTCACTACCTCTTGCTCATGTTGCAATAAAATGTCTATATCATTTTTGACGGCTTCTCTAATGGTAATTTGGTCATTCATGGTTTCGCTATTTTCAGTCCATTAATTTAAGGCTTAAAACCTTATTTTTGCAAAAAGAAACGCATGCATTTTCTATCTCCTGTTTTAGAAAGTTATTTAGCCGATAATTCTCAGCCCGAACCTGAGTTATTACAGCAGCTTACCCGTGAAACGCATTTAAAAGTTATACAACCACGTATGCTTACCGGGCATTTTCAAGGTCGTGTTCTTAGTTTACTCTCTAAATTGATGAATCCTACCAATATTCTTGAAATAGGAACCTACACTGGTTATTCCGCTTTATGCCTAGCCGAAGGATTACCGAAGAACGGGCAATTACATACTATTGATGTCAATGCAGAATTAGAACAAATTCAACGCTCTTTTTTTGACCGAAGCGATTACGGTTCCCAAATTATACAACATGTGGGCAACGCCTTAGATATTATCCCAAAAATGGATATTACCTTTGACCTTATTTTTATTGATGCAGAAAAAAAACAGTATGATAATTACTTGGAAGCTGTTTTACCAAAGACAAAATCTGGATCGGTAATACTTTCTGATAATGTATTATGGTCCGGTAAAGTGGTAGAACCTCTAAACCCTAAAGATGTAACTACAAAAGTGTTGTTAGATTATAATAAAAAACTAAGTGAACACCCACTTTTAGAAACGGTATTATTACCTATTCGTGACGGACTGACCCTAAGTAGGGTGAAATAAGTAGATTATATAATCTATAAAATAGCCAAGCCGATAATATACCTACCACAGCACCCACCATTAAATCTATAGGAAAGTGCACACCTACATACACTCTACTCATAGCAAATAATAGCGGCCAAATATAAAATAGGTACACCCATTTAAATTTATGCCTTAAAAAAAGAACCGTAAGGGTAATTATAGAGAAAGATGATGATGCGTGACCTGAGAAAAAGCTAAAGCCTGACGGACTCCTTAAAATCCGGATTAAAGTATTTAGTTCTTCATCATTATTGGGGCGCAATCGTGCCACCACATGCTTTGTCAAATCGGTAATGGTAGCCACAAAAGCTGCCATGACCAAAATGGTCAAAATCATAGTAATTGCTTCACGTTTTGGAAACTTAAAAAAGAAAAGAAAGATGATAAGGGCAAAAAGCGGAATCCAAGGTGGAAATTTAGTAACAGTAGACCAAAAAGCATCGTACTGCTCAATACCAAGACTGTTTAAATAAACAAAGGTATCTCGATCCCATTGTAAAATGTCATCTAACATAACAGTTTACTTTCGCTTAATGCTGCCCGTTACTTCATTGATGTTTTTACTAACGTCACTAATTTGTTTTTTGACGTCACTACCCAAACCAGAACTAATATCCTGTTTCATATCATCGATATCTTTCTTGATATCGGTAACGAAACTAGTATCTATACCCTGCTTATCTGCACTCTTCTGTATTTCTTGTTTAATATCTTCAGTAGCATCTTTTAGTTGACGCATACCTTTACCCAATCCCTTAGCAATATCAGGAATTTTATCGGCACCGAAAACCATCACTACAATGAACATAATGAAGAAAATTTCTGCGCCACTAATAAATAATGAATACATAGCAATCATACTACAAATATAAACAAGTTTAACAACCAAATTAAAAAAGCCCCGTAGTTATACGAGGCTTTTAACAATAATTATTTTATAAATTATTTTCCTTTTACTCCATTCTTCATTTTATCGAAATCGCTCTCTTGCTCTTTCTTAGGCCAGCTATTGTTTGTTGTATCAATATCTGCCGTTTCCATTTTAGGATCAATGTTTATTCCTTTTAACTCAGAAGTTGATGAAATAACCATACTTACTTCTTTGCTGTTCTTTCTCCAAATTTCTGGAGGATAGGTTACATTCTTTACCGAACCGTCCGCATACGTATATTCTACGATCAAAGGCATTGGTAAGCCACCCGGACTGTTGTAAGTTACTTCGTAAAAATACTTAGGTTCTTTTATTGCTGCTCTTTCTGCTGCCGTCATGTTATCCATCATGAACTCTTTTAAAGTCTTAGATGTTTCTGAAGGTAAATTATCTTTCAACTCTGGTGCAACAACATCAGTATCTCCGTACTCTTCTAAATATACCATTGGTGGCAAATTAGATTCCGGAATACCACGTTCAGCTAAATACGCTTTCATCTTTTTATTTGGCTGATCGCTAACATAGTATTTCTTGATATCCTTAACGGCCATATCTACATAATCAGTAGTATAGAACCATCCTCTCCAGTACCAATCTAAATCAACGGCAGACGCATCTTCCATTGTTCTAAAGAAATCTTCTGGGGTTGGGTGTTTAAACTTCCAACGGTGAGAATATGTTTTAAAAGCATGGTCAAACAACTCACGCCCCATAACCGTTTCTCTCAATATATTTAAAGCTGTTGCCGGCTTACCATATGCATTAGGTCCTAACTGAAATACATTTTCAGGGTTGGACATAATTGGAGAAATAGTACTTTGATCACCGCTCATGTAAGGTACGATCTTCGCAGGATCACCTCTTCTAGATGGGTATTTATCATTTGGCGCTATTGCCGTTGGGTATGCTTCACCAAATTCTTGTTCAGCCATATACTGCATAAAAGTATCTAAACCTTCATCCATCCATCCCCACTGACGTTCGTCTGAGTTTACGATCATTGGAAAGAAGTTATGACCAACTTCATGAATAATAACACTGATCATTCCGTATTTAGTTCTATCTGAATAGCTACCATCTTTGTTTGGTCTACCGTAGTTCCAGCAAATCATAGGGTACTCCATACCTTGACGCTTAGCGTGTACAGATATCGCCTTTGGATAAGGGTAATCAAAAGTGTGCGATGAATATGATTTCAACGTGTGTGCAACCGCTTTTGTAGAATACTCTTCCCATAATGGGTTACCTTCTTTAGGCTACATAGAAACAGCCATTACATCTCTATTTCCTAGCTTAACGGCTTGCATGTCCCAAATAAACTTTCTTGATGTTGCAAAACCAAAATCACGCACATTTTCTGCCTTAAGCTTCCATGTCTTCGTTTTTTCAGAAAATCCTTTTTCAGCTGCTTCCGCTTCCGCTTGGGTAACGATAATAACAGGCTTGTCATAAGATTTTTTAGCCTTTTCATAACGGCTCATCATTTCTTTGCTATATACCTCTTTTCTATTTTGAAGTACACCTGTACCATCTAAAATATGATCTGCAGGTACTGTAATATTTACTTCATAGTCCCCAAATGGAAGAGCGAATTCGCCATTACCCCAAAATTGGTGGTTTTGCCATCCTTCTACATCATTATAAACTGCCATTCTTGGAAAAAACTGAGCAATTACATATGCTCTGTTACCATCTTCTTCAAAAAACTCATAACCAGATCTAGCTCTGTTTACGGTGTGATCAGGTATGTTGTAGTTCCACTTTACATCAAAAGAAAACTTATCTCCACTTTTTAGCGGTGTAGGTAAATCTACACGCATCATTGTAAAGTTGATCGTAAAAGGCAATGCTTTACCTGAATCATCTTTTACGTAATCTATATTGAACCCGCCATCAAAAGAGGCTGTCATGTAATTACCAACAAATTTTTCTGCAGAATCACCAAGCGAAATACCGCTACCGTTCTTTAATGCTGCTTTAGAATCTTTTTCTCTAACATTCTGATCTAACTGTACCCATAAATACTCTAAATCATCTGGAGAATTATTGGTGTACGTAATTGTTTCTTCACCAAACAATTTGGCATTCTTATCATCTAAACGAATATCCATTACATAATCTGCCTGCTGCTGATAATAATCAGGACCAGGAGCACCCGAAGCCGACCTATAGGTATTTGGCGTAGAGAACTCTTCATATAATTGTTTAAACTTGCTCTGGTTGTAGTGCCCAGGCTCCTTTTCTTTGGTGACAGCCTCTTGTGCAAAAGATACTGCTGCAAAAAGGAATAAAACAGACGCGAACCCGTACTTTACTCTTATCATTTCATAGTTATTTAGTGATGGAAAATTAAAGTTTTTATAGAGATATCTTAATGTATGTTATAAATTTAACATTCCTTTAATACGAGATTTTATGAGCACATGGCTCTTTTTCTTGCCATTTACCTTCATATGCACCACATTCTGCTGATCATCATATATATCTGTCAGCACCTCATTGGTTATACCTATTTGCTTTAAGGTTTTAAGCGGAACATTTGGCACTTCCAAATAACAAATGACCATATCAGAGTCGTACTTATGCCCAATAAAATCATACGCAACCGTTTTACCATTGATCTCTACCAAGAATTTGGTACGCAGGTATTTCTCCAGAAACTCTTTATCTACCGCTGATTCTTCATCTGTACCTAATACGGCAGGGTAACCATAGCGTTCATTAAGTACCGTGTTCATATCATCTATAAATACACGGGTAATAATTTGTACGGCTTGATCCTTTTCTGAATAATCAACGTTGGTAACGCTAATATAAAATTTATGTGCTCCGGCGAATGCAAAAAGTGGAAGTATACATATTAATAGTACCGATCTAAAAATTTTCATCGTGTTTTGTTTGATTACGCTATTACAAAGCATATGCCAAAGATACGGTGGCTAATCTAAAGAATTATTTTCTCTATACAACAAACTTTTCTTTCGTAGATACTCCCAAATCTCCAATTTACTATGGGTATCTACTACTTTTTGAAATCTAGGATCTACCTCGCAGTAATATAAGAAATCATCTATTTTATCTTCAGGTATGGATAGTTGTTTTACATACACGCTATCGGCATAAAAATCTCGTACACGTTCTGTACGGTCATAAAGCTTATTTCGCTCAACGCGCTTTTTCAACATTTTGGTACGCCCGCTTATCGCATTGATCAACGGATCAAAACTCATAATAGGGTTCCCAGTGGCAGCCTTTAATTCCCGTTCTGCTTTGGTAGGTATTTTTACATAGGCATTGGGCAAGCCCAATGTAGATGCCGTAACTACCGGATCTATGTCTAAGGTTGACAGATCGGTCAATAAATTACCACTAAGACTATATGGTGTTACCGTTACCTCATCTAGTACTGTCAAAGCATCTTCTAACCCAACAGAGATTAACTTACTTTCATAAATAGCGGAACTGACCACTATAATTTTCTTTTTGTACTGAACGGCAGAGAATTCTAACGTATCAAATAATTTTACGGGAATAGCAAAATACCCGTTTTCATCAGTAATACTAGCTTTCTTAGAAGTTAGGTTGAGCACATGGGTAGCAGCAACATCACCGTCATCACTATACACCCTGCCCTCTAATTTTTTAAATTCACCAATTTGTGCCCATGAAAAGACACTAAAAAAAAGTAAGCATAAAAGGAGTCTACTCCTCATTTAATTCTTTAAGAAAAGTCTTACTATGATTAACCAAAGCATCAATCAATTGAAACTCATTTTCTTTTTTAAGTAATGATCTTGCAGGCATTTTATCATCACAGTAGTATAAAAATTCATTGATTTTATCTTGCGGTATATTTAAATCTACCACAAAGAAAGAATCATCATATACTTGTCTCAACACTTCACTTACCTGTAATCTAGGTGCTTCTTCCGTAGCTTCTGGTTGTGATTTGAATATAGCTCTAAAGATATTCGCAAAATTTAATCCGTCTTGCATACCCTTTTCAACATCTGACATGGCTACGTTATCTACCTCAGTAGCACGATCAATTTCATATTCGTATTCTTTAAATTCTTGGTTCTTTACTTCTAAAAAACGCTCTTGCTGTTCTGGTGTAATGACCACCTCGTCTAATTCTGTAACTTTTTCGTTTACCTCTACCACCAAACGATTATTGGCCAAGATTTCCTCAGTAATCGTCACCACTTTAATATTGTAGTTGACCGCGGTAAAAACAAGCTGGTCACCAACCTTAACATTGATCCGAAACAAACCTTGATCGTTAGTAATAGTAGCGTGCTCAGACGTAGCATTGATTACATTTTCATTGGGTACGCCAATGTTCATGTAGATTACAGAACCACTTAACGGTTGTCTGGTACCGTCTTGTGAAAAGCCTGATATAGCTGAGAATAATACTAGTAAAAAAAGTAATTTTTTGGTCATTTAGTGTATATTATAATAGAAAACACCCAATGTAAAGGGCATTCAAAAGATAAAGAAAAGATTTGTAATCTTCATAAAAAAAACTGTGCCAATAAACTTTTGTTAATTTCTTCAAATTTACTTCTAAAAATATAACAATGCTTTATCTATTTTCGGTATCAAAAAATAACCCGTTTAACGAGGTTAGATGTTCTTTAACCCATTAGCCTATTATTTCAACTTATAAATAAAGGGTATTCAATAGATAATTCTATTTTTGTTAATCACTATTTTCTCGTCATAAGACACTAAGTATGAAAGCAATAATTTTCTTTATTTTTTTTACAGTACTAGCGGCACCTACCGTATTCGGACAAATTAAAATTGGAGATAACCCTCAAAATATAGACGCTTCATCAGTTTTAGAGCTTGAAAGTACCTCTAAGGTTTTGGTAATTACCCGTGTTACCACCTTAGAAATGGAAGCAATAATTCCACAACGTGGTGGTATGGTGTATAATACCGATACCGAGTGCATTAACTACTATGACGGCACACAGTGGGTTAATTTATGCGATGCCGTAGACTTTTCTATCACCAATGATCCAATTATAAATGGCAGAAGTACTATAGAAATAACCCAAACCGAAGGAAATATTAATTTAGAAGTTGCTGAAAACAGCTTAACAGGCGACAATATTAGAGATGGTTTCATTGACACAAATGATATAGCTGACAATTCTCTAACCGCAGATGATTTAGCCGCAGAATCTGTTGGTTCTAGTGAAATACGAGAAAATGCAGTTGGCACAAATGAATTAGCTGTTGGCGGAATACTACCTGTAAATATTGCCAACGACAGTCCAGACAGAGTATTAACTACAGATGAAAACGGAATTGTTCAATGGGAAGACGCTGACGGACTTTACGACCTTACCTTCAACAAATTAGACACTACACTAACAATTGCTAGATCTACTATTGCAGGAGTTTCAACTATTAGCCTAGGTGCATTGATAGGTTCAGATGATCAGCAGTTAGACCTTACGGATAATATTCTTAGTATTGAGAATGACCCTAACACCTACGATCTTTCTACATATTTCCAAACCTTGAGTATCGACAATACGACAAACCAAATATCTTTAAGCAATGGTAACTCAATAACATTACCTGCAGCAGCTGTAGAAGTTGATGGTATTGTTGGCAATGAAATTTTAGATGTAACCAACGGTACCCTACAAAGAGATGGCGACGGCTCTGAAAGCGATCCATATACGGTTAGCGTTGCTCCTCTGGGAATAACAAGAGATGAACTGGCAAATAATTCTGTAACAACTGCGAAAATTGCAAATAATGCCGTAAGAACTGCAGACATTTTAAACGGAACAATATTGCCTGTGGATATTGCACCCTCAGCTGCGGCACCCGCAAATACACAAATTTTAACAACAAGTACAGCCGGCGTGGTTGATTGGATAGATATACCCGCTGGAACTGTTGATACAGATGAGCAACAATTATCTATAGTAGGAAACCGTATTTCGTTAACTGATGGTGGATTTGTAGATATACCTGAAGGAAATCTAAGTTTAGACGATGGATTCATTTTTGTTGGCAACGCAGCAAGCGATCCAACACCTGTTGCCGTAGGGGGTGATGTTATCATGAATAATATTGGTGAATTTGCAATAGAAGATGATGTGATAGATAGTGATAACATCACAAACAATTCCATTACCCTTGAAGACTTAAACCAAAACGGAGCAACTAATGGTCAGGTAATTAAGTGGGATGAAACTCTTAATGCAGGTCTGGGCGCATGGACTGTTGCCAATGATATTGCTAATGGTACAGGTACTAATGTAACTGATACCGATGCTAATGACGGATTAAGCAACTACAGCAACACATTAGGTTATAATATTAACGTTGATGACGCCACAATCGAAATTGTAGGTGATGCACTTCAGATCAAAGAAGACGCAATAGGTTTAGACCAATTAAACCCTATGGGCGCCACAACAAACGGTCAAGTTCTCAAATGGAACCAAGACAATACAGAATGGGAACTAGGAACAGATGCTACTGGATCTGCAGTTACCGATATTGATACCAATGATGCACTCACAGATTTCAACGCTACTACAGGATATAATATAAAAGTCGACGACACCACAATCGAAATTTTAGGCGATGCACTTCAGGTAAAAGAAGATGCAATAGGTTTAGATCAATTAAATCCAATGGGAGCAGATACCAATGGACAAATTCTAAAGTGGAATGAAACGACATTGGCTTGGGAACTAGGAACTGATGTCGGTGGCGCCCTTCCTGAAGGTCAAGTCTTAATAGGAAATGCAACCGATGAAGCAACACCACAACCAATCACTGGTGATGCAACCATTGATAATGCAGGGATTTTAACGATTTCAGCGGATGCAATCGAAAACACGATGATCGCTGCTAATGTTGCTGGCAATGGAATTATTCAAAATGCAACTTCAGGAGCTTTGGATATTATACCAGGAACTATTGAAAACCAGATCCTTAAATGGAATAATACAACCGAAATTTGGGAACTAGGAACCGATGTTGGCGGAACACTTCTTGACGGACAAGTATTAATAGGAAACGCAACCAATGAAGCAACACCACAACCAATCACTGGTGATGCAACCATTGATAATGCAGGGATTTTAACGATTTCAGCGGATGCAATTGAAAACACGATGATCGCTGCTAATGTTGCTGGCAATGGAATTATTCAAAATACAACTTCAGGAGCTTTGGATATCATACCAGGAACTATTGAAAACCAGATCCTGAAATGGAATAATACAACCGAAATTTGGGAACTAGGAACCGATGTTGGTGGAACACTTCTTGACGGACAAGTATTAATAGGAAACGCAACCAATGAAGCAACACCACAACCAATCACTGGTGATGCAACCATTGATAATGCAGGGATTTTAACGAT
>NZ_JBDVOT010000110.1:0-5744 GCF_039968975.1 Maribacter sp.
CAATCGTTTGTCCAGCATCAAATTCTTTACCCCGTCATCTGTCATCCATAAATTGATGATTTGATCAAATACTTTACCAAAGTATTCAGCATCCTTGTTAATGCCATCAGAATCTCCCGTTTTTACTTCTGAATGAGGAAATTTCCTGCCTTGTCTTTTTTCAATAGCTAAATCAATGGTGTCTTTCCATAATTTTACTTCCTCTTCATTTAAAAAATCATCGACAATTAAAAAACCATTTTTGCGATAACTTGAAATCTCTTCTGCAGTTAAATTATATCTCATAACTCGGTAATTTTGGAATTTTAAATATTGGTTTTGATTTGTTAAACAATACTAGAATAAAATAGTATTTGCTTCATCCTGTGCTATCCTGTAATATTTTAAATCAATTTTTTATCTACATAGAGTTGCGGTCAATCAGATTAAATGGATTTTTAATTTTATTTACCTTGGAGTCTAAAATCAACTGAGCGGCAGATTTCCCCATATTTTCAAAATCAGTTGATATTACCGTTATTCCTAATAGTTCTTTTAAAGGAGTGTCATTGTAGGAGATGATGCCGATATCTTCTCCTATAGACATATGGTCTTCGCGTATTTGATGTACTAGATTTACTAAGTCGGTTTCTTCAATGGTAATATATAGATCCCCTTTCTTTAAGATCATATCATCATAAATCTCATTTAATATTTCAAAATCAAGATTGTTTTCCGCACAAAATTTTCTAAACCCAAAAACAATACGTTTTGGATAGGGGTATTCAATTTTTTCAGGATAGACCAATAAAAGCTTTTTATACCTTATAATTTTGTCTATACCCTCATTTAGGGCGTGGTATATGTCATTTTCAAAATCTTGATACACTTCAGAATAATCTCCATCTAAGGCAATCTTGTTATTGTCCATTATAATCAGTTTCTTTCTGGGTATATCATTTAATTTGTTAATGACAGATTCAGAGTAACTTTTATGTTTAAGTTGATCAGACTTAAAATGAGGCATAACTAGATAATAATCATATGCGTTTTGACTCTTGTCCAATAAATTTAAAAACAAGGATTCGTTACAGTGGTAAATAAATAAATCTGTATGTACATCACTACCCAGTGAGTTTATAAATGAATTATAAATTTTCATTTTATAGGTGCTCATTTTATTGGTAAGAAACAACACATTGATTTTAGAGATTAATTGTGTTCTTGAAACAAAATAACCTTTACCTCTTACTGACGTTATAATCTTTCTCTCTTTTAAAATTTTATATGCTTTCTCAACTGTATCTCTTGACAAAAGAAACTCTTCACTAAACATATTAATAGAAGGCAATTGTTCATCCATTACTATGGATCCCTTGGCAATACCATCAATTATAGAATCTACAATTTGTCTATATTTAGGTTTCCTTGACTTTCTGTCAATCACTATTTTTCTAAATGTTATCATTTAAATGGTGTTGTCAATTTATTGTTTATCGGAAATTATTTAGCTACTATCACTATAGTGAAAAGCTATTATTCATTTAAAATACACAATGATTTTGCTTAAACAAGGGTAAAATATATATTTAAAACAAGAGTGCTAATTTCCAGTATAGTACAGGATGCTATATTGGCTTGTAACTTTTAGCTTAGCTAGCTAATCTAACGATAATACTAATTTTTTAAGTAAAGTTCATGAGTCAGATATCTGAGAATTTAAAGTATGTTGATTATTTATGGGATCATAAAAAAGCCGCTGAATTTGGTAATGACCAAGTTGCCTTATTTCTTTACCGTTCAAATATTTTAGGAGCAGATTTAAGAATAACGAACTACGGTGGTGGCAATACAAGTTGTAAGACCATAGAGAAAGATCCGCTGACGAATGAGGAAGTTGAGGTAATGTGGATTAAAGGTTCTGGTGGAGATATTGGTACCTTGACTAAAGCCGGAATAGCAGGTCTTTATACGGAAAGACTACGAAATTTAAAAAATGTATATGGTGGATTAGAAGATGAAGATCGTATGGTTGGTCTTTTTAACCATTGTATTTACGATTTAAATAGTAAAGCACCATCTATTGATACTCCTTTACATGGTCTATTGCCATTTAAACATATAGATCATCTACATCCAGATGCGCTAATTGCAGTTGCAGCGGCAAAGGATAGCGAAAAAGTAACTAAAGAAATTTGGGGAGACACTATGGGGTGGGTGCCATGGCAAAGACCTGGTTTTGATTTAGGACTTCAATTAGAAAAATGTCTACATGACAACCCTGGAATTCGTGGAATTGTATTAGGTAGTCATGGTCTTTTTACATGGGGCGATACTTCTTATGAATGTTACATAAATAGTCTTGAAGTTATTGAAATGGCTTCTGATTATATTGAAAAAAGGATTGCCGATAATGGTAGTGTATTTGGAGGTCAAAAGATAAAAAGTCTCGCAAAAGAAGATCGGTTAGAAAAAGCGGCGCAATTAATGCCTCTGCTTAGGGGTCTTTGCTCTTCTGAAAATAGAATGATCGGTCATTTTAATGATAGTGATGTTGTTCTAGAATTTATTAATAGTCATGATTTAGAG
Organism: Maribacter sp.; assembly: GCF_039968975.1. GTDB lineage: Bacteria > Bacteroidota > Bacteroidia > Flavobacteriales > Flavobacteriaceae > Maribacter. Next base: position 2,569 of record NZ_JBDVOT010000110.1, read on the forward strand.
CGTTTGGCACCTATGGGAACATCATGTCCTGATCATTTTCTAAGAACTAAAATACAACCTTTGGTTCTTGCATTGGATCCTAATGAAGATCTATCTGATACGACTTCGGTAAGCGCAAAACTACTTCCTGCATTCGAAGAATATAAGAAAGAATACCAGTCTTATTATGATAGCCACAAGCGAGATAATAGCCCTGCTGTAAGAGATGCTAGCCCGGTTATAATTATCTACCCTGGTGTAGGTATGTTCAGCTTTGCGAAAAATAAGCAAACCACTCGTGTTGCCAATGAGTTTTATGTAAATGCTATTAACGTAATGCGAGGTGCAGAAGCACTTACTGAATATACATCTTTACCGAGACAAGAAGCTTTTGATATTGAATACTGGTTGCTTGAAGAAGCGAAATTACAGCGTATGCCAAAAGAAAAACCTTTGTCACGTAAAGTTGCTTTGGTAACAGGAGCAGGTGGGGGTATTGGTAAGGCGATTGCCGATAAACTTGCTGAAGAAGGAGCTAATGTTGTGTTGACGGATATTGTCGAAGACAGACTTAAAGAGGCAGTATCTACCTACGCTAGAGATGTTGCTAGTTATGCTGTTTGTGATGTTACAAAAGAAACATCTATAAATGAAGCATATAAAAAGGCATGTTTAGAGTTTGGTGGCGTAGATATTGTAGTGCATAGTGCTGGTCTCGCTATTTCAAAACCTTTAGAAGAAACTACTGACAAAGATTGGGATATACTCCAAAATGTACTTGTAAAAGGACAGTTTGAACTTGCAAAACAAGCTGTAAGTATTATGCGCGAGCAAGGCTTGGGAGGAGACTTTATCAGTATTGCCAGTAAAAACGGATTGGTTTCAGGACCTAACAATGTTGCCTATGGAACGGCAAAAGCTGCACAGCAACATATGGCAAGATTATTAGCGGCTGAACTTGGTGGTGATAAAATACGGGTAAATACGGTTAATCCTGATGGTGTTATTGTAGGTAGCAAAATATGGGAAGGAGATTGGGCTGAAGGTAGAGCAAAAGCTTATGGAATTACTGTTGACGAATTGCCTGCGCATTACGCTAAAAGAAACCTTTTAAATGAAATTATTTATCCTGAAGATATTGCAAATGGAGTATTTGCCTGTGTAGGTATTTTAGATAAAACTACCGGAAATATTATAAATGTAGATGGTGGTATGAGTAATGCCTTCGTAAGATAATCTAGTTTGTTCTTACTTTCATGGGTCATTAGGGTTAATTAGCTCATGGAAGTATTTTTCAAAAATTAAGAAGTTTATGAGAATAGATAAAAATCAACTTGGTGATGCAAATAAAAAAAACATCATTGAGAATAATGAGCATTTCGATTTTTTAGCTAATAGATTAACTAAAAATGGTAAGGACGTTGATGCTATAATTAAAAAAATTGAGGACTTTCAGATAGCCATACCAAGTTGGGCATTAGGTGCTGGAGGTACACGTTTTGGACGATTTGGTTTTCAAGGTGAACCATCTAGTTTAGAGTTGAAGATAGACGATGTTGGTATAATTCATTCTCTTACGCAAAGTGCAGGTGCAATTTCATTACATATTCCATGGGATGTGCCGCAAGATTATAATGCGATTATTGATTTGGCAAAATCTCATGATATTGTATTTGATGCTGTGAACTCCAATACATTTCAGGACCAAAGGAATTCAATAGAAAGTTATAAGTACGGCTCACTTAGTAATACGGATAAAGCGGTACGTGAGCAGGCTATAGCGCACAATATAGAAGTCATAAAAATTGGGAACAAACTTGGTTCAAAAAGTTTAACCGTTTGGTTGGCAGATGGGGCTAATTTTGCAGGTCAAAGTAATTTTCAATCTGCACTACAAAATACAGAAGATAGCTTAAAGGATATTTACAAAACGCTACCTGATGATTGGAAAATGTTTATTGAATACAAACCTTACGAGCCTAATTTTTATAGTACGGTAATACAAGATTGGGGAACCTCTTTTATGCTGGCTAATGCTTGTGGTGAAAAAGCTTATACGTTAGTAGATTTAGGTCATCACTTGCCAAATACCAATATTGAACAAATAGTCGCTACCTTAATGTTAAAGGGAAAACTAGGAGGGTTTCATTTTAATGATAGTAAGTATGGCGATGATGATCTTACGGTTGGTAGTGTTAAACCCTATTCATTATTTTTAATATTTAACGCTTTGGTTTACGGTATGGAAAACAATCCGCAAAACCCTTACCCTGCTTGGATGATAGATGCTAGTCATAATTTAAAGGATCCTTTAGAAGATTTAATTCAGTCTTTAGAAGCTATTAAAGAGGCTTATGCAAAAGCACTTCTTGTTGACCAAAAACTTTTAAAAGCAGCGCAATTAGATCACGATGTCGTTAAATGCCAAGAGATAATTCAAGATGCATACCGTACGGATGTAAGACCATTGTTAGAAAAGGCTAGGCTTAGTAAAGGAGGTGCTTTAAACCCTTTAAATGCATATAGGTCATTAAATGTTAGAGAGAATTTGATCAAAGAAAGAGGTGCTAATTCAGTAGCTTCGGGTCTGTAATTAAATTGCAATGAAGGTTAAGGTAACGGCTGTATTCGATATTGGAAAAACGAACAAAAAGTTCTTTCTTTTCGATGAATCTTTTTGTGAGATACATCGGGAGTATGCTCGTTTCAATGAAATTGAAGATGAAGACGGTTACCCTACAGAAGATTTACAAGCATTGGCGAGTTGGGTCATTACCACATTTAATAAAATACTTGATTCTGAAGAGTACCATATTAAAGCTTTGAATTTCTCTTGTTATGGAGCAAGCTTGGTTAATATTGATGAAAATGGTAAACCCCTAACGCCTTTGTACAACTACATGAAGCCGTTAAAAACAGAAATTATTGATTCTTTTTATGAAACTCATGGAAATGAATTAGAAATTTCTAAGGAAACAGGTTCTCCTAAATTAGGAATGTTAAATTCTGGTTTTCAATTATTCTGGTTAAAATTCACGCAACCAAAACTATTTAGGGAAATTAAGTATTCATTACATCTCCCGCAATATTTGAGTTACCTTTTTACAGGTATACCCGTTAGCGATTTTACAAGTATAGGTTGCCATACCATGCTTTGGAATTTCGATAAAAAAGACTATCACCAATGGGTGTATGTG
>NZ_JBDVOT010000111.1:0-8115 GCF_039968975.1 Maribacter sp.
AGCGATGACGACCAAGCTATAGATTCTCGTGATAAAATCAAGAACTTTATTGAAGAAGCTTGTTCCACCTATGGTTTAGACGAGAACAATGTTAATCTTTTAGGCTTTAGCCAAGGTACTATTCTTAGCTATGCAGTGGCATTGTCATATCCAGAAAAAGTAAAAAATATTATTGCTTTAAGCGGATATATCAATGAATCTATCTTAATAGATTCGTACAAAGTCAACAACTTTGACAATCTAAATTTCTACAGTTCTCATGGCGACATGGACCAAGTGATACCTGTAGACTGGGCTAGAAAGGCACCAAAACTATTGGAAGAATTGGGTATAAAGCATGTTTACGAAGAATTTCCTGCAGGTCATGGTGTTGCTCCGCAGAACTTCTACTCACTTAAAAAATGGATTTCAGATAAAATCTAATTACTACGCGTATATAATAGGTGATCTACCAAGGTAAAATCTACCCCAAGATCATCTTTCAATTCATACCTAATCAATAATTCTCCCCAATATTTGCCATCAGAAAAATCGGTAAGTATCCATTTATGGTTAAGAACTTTAATTTTATTGATTTTAAAATCACTCTCCATTCCCTCGTAAGGCACTAGTGGATTATCCCCTTTTTGAGCATTGGTTTCCAATAATTTATCGGCAACATAACCAGCGGGATCTTTCAAGTCTAAATGTTCAAAATAAGCCAATGCATCATCATTATTCTCTAATGAGAAATACTGCATATCTAAAACTTTCAAGGAAGATTTTTGAACGGAGTCTTTTAATTCTTCTGTTTGTTTTTCCAGTCTAGTAATTGTCTTAGCATTCGCTTCTGCCATATTACCGCTACTTACCACTAGATAAAGACAAATTAATGATACAAATAAAAATAGGTAAAGAAATATTTTACTCTTCATAATTAAATGGTGATTGTTAAATTATCATAAGCCAAATGTACATTATTCGGCAGCATTTTTTCTACTTCGTCATGAAAACCAAGTAGGTGACTAATATGTGTCAAGTATGCTTTTTCAGGATTTACCTCTTTTATAAAAGCAAGTGCTTCTTCTAAATTAAAATGAGAAATATGAGGTTCTATTCGCAATGCACTAACTACAATCACTTTAGAACCTTTAATTTTTTCTATTTCTTCTGGTAGTACTGTTTTTACATCAGTTAAATATGTAAAATCTCCAATTCTATAACCAAATACCTGTAGCTTATTGTGCAATACGTTTACAGGGGTAACCATGCTATCACCTATTTGAAATGGCTCATTATTATTGACAAAATTAATATCTACCGTTGGTGCACCAGGGTATTTGTTTTCTTCTTGAAATATATAATCAAATCGCTTTCTAAGAGATTGCACTACCCTACTATGTGCATAAACAGGAATGTTACCTTGCCTAAAAAAGAAAGGTCTAATATCATCTAAGCCAGCCGTATGATCAGAATGTTCATGAGTATAAAGAATACCGTCTAAATGTGTCACGTTTTGTCGTAACATTTGCTGACGAAAATCTGGACCACAATCTATTACATAATTGAAATTGTCCCATGAAAGTAAAACAGAAACCCGCAATCTTTTATCCTTAGGGTTATCACTTAAGCAAACCGGATGCGTACTGCCAATGATGGGAATACCTTGAGAAGTTCCCGTTCCTAAAAAAGTAACACGTAATTTATTAGTCATGTAATACAAATTTAATTCCTTTTTAATAAAATTGGTTATTGAAAATTATAAGATCGCTGTATTTAAAAGGGAATAAAAACAATAACCGAAACTTATACCTTTTTTTTACACCTATTGCCCAATGTCACAACCATTCTTTATAACTTTGTTAAAAGCTAAACAGGTAAAAAATGGCATCGGTATTAAAAAGAGATAGTGTTTTTGAAAATATCCCTTCTATTAAAGCAAAAACCCTACGTATAAATCTGAATCCGGATATATACGGAACCTTCGCAGAAATTGGCGCCGGTCAAGAGACCGCACGTCATTTTTTTAGATCGGGTGGTGCATCCGGTACCATTGCGAAAGCAATGAGTGCCTATGACAAAGACTTTAGTGATGCTATTTATGGTATTGAGTCTGATGGCCGATATGTAACCCAAGCAAGGTTAAAAACCATGCTGCACTATGAAATGCAATTGATGGAAGAGCGTATTAGTCGCGAAAACCATCCAGAAAGATTGTTCTTTTCTTATGCCAATACTGTAGCTACTATAGATTTTTCTAAAAGATATAAAGGTCATGGTTGGATCGGTATTCGTTACCAGCTAGACCCTAACCAAAAAGAATATGATGAAATTATTCTTCATATTCGTTTTAAGCAGAACGAAGCTAGGCTACAACAAGAAACTTTAGGGATTCTTGGTGTCAACTTAATATATGGTGCTTTTTACAAGTATCACAAGCCAAAGAAGATGTTGAAATATCTATATGACCATATAGATAAGGACACCTTAGAAATTGATATGATCAACTTCTCTGGACCAAACTTTAAAGAGGTTGATAACCGATTAATGAGTTTACAGCTTATTAAAAATGACATGACAGATGCCGTAATGTTCGGTCCTGACGGCAACAACCTTTTGCCTGCCGCCGTACTTTACAAAAAGAATATCTTGGCATTGCGTGGTAGTTTTAGACCCGTAACCAAGGTGAATTTAGATATGTTTGAGAAGTCTTATGACATTTTCATTCGTGACAAAGGCGTTGACCAGAACAATACCATTGTTATTTTTGAAATAACACTTTCTAACCTTAAGGCATCTGGTGAAATTGATGAGCAAGATTTTATGGACAGGGCAGAATTACTTTGTTCTCTTGGTCATTCTGTAATGATTTCAAAATTCCAGGAATATTATAAATTGGTAGAGTATTTTAATAACTATACCAAAAATAGAATTGGTTTGACCATGGGTGTAAATAACCTGGTAGACATATTCGATGAAAAATACTACCGTCATTTAAGTGGTGGCATTCTAGAAGCATTTGGTAAATTGTTCTTTAAAGATTTACAAGTGTATCTATACCCAATGAAAAATGCAGATACCGGTCAGATAATGACCAGTAACAACGTAAAGGTTCACCCACGTATGAAAGAATTATACAAGTTCTTTAAGTATAACGGTAAGGTAATGGACATCATAGATTACGAACCAGAAGTAATGCATATTTTCTCTAGAGATGTTCTTAAAAAACTGATGAACAATGATGAGGGATGGGAACAAATGTTACCAGAAGGTATTGCTGAAATCATCAAACAAAAGCAATTATTTACTCGCAAAACTGAAGATCAAGAAACCAAATAACTAATTGGTTTTAAGCATACTAGAAATAAAAAAGCCCATTTGAAAATGGGCTTTTTTAAATATAACAAACTAAATATCAATCTATTAGCTGCGCTGCATGATCTTTAGTTTTTACTTTATCAATTACTTTAGTTACTATACCTTCACCATCAACAACGAAAGTCTTTCTATGGATACCATCATACTCACGGCCCATAAATTTCTTTAAGCCCCAAACACCAAACGCATTAATTACGGTATGGTCTTCATCTGCCAAAAGCGGAAAAGGAAACTCATATTTCTCTTTAAATTTTGCCTGTCTTTTTTCAGAATCTGCACTTACTCCTAAAAGTTCATAGCCTTCAGATTGTAATTCTTTATAATTATCCCTTAAATTACATGCTTCAGCCGTGCAACCAGGTGTACTTGCTTTTGGATAGAAAAAAACTATTAATTTTTTACCAGAATAGTCCTCTAATGTAATGGTATTGCCATCTTGATCTTTAGCGAAGAACGATGGTACTTTATCACCAACTTTTAGCGTATTCATAAATGAAGTTTTATAAATTTGTGTTTAAATATTTGCAATCAAAATTAAACAATTAATGACGAAAGCCGAAAAAATTGCTTTTACAATTTCCACTCTTAAAGAGCTATACCCAGAAATTCCAGTACCATTAGATCATAAAGATCCATATACTTTATTAATTGCTGTATTAATGTCAGCTCAAAGTACAGATGTTAGGGTAAACAAAATCACTCCCCTACTATTTGCAAAAGCAGACAATCCATATGACATGATCAAATTAAGTGTTGACGAAATCAGGGAAATCATAAAACCGGTAGGTCTTTCACCCATGAAAGCAAAGGGTATTCATGGTTTATCTCAAATTTTGATTGATAAACATAATGGCGAAGTACCTAAAGATCTAGAATATTTAGAAGAATTACCGGCCGTAGGCCATAAAACAGCAAGTGTTGTAATCTCACAAGCTTTTGGTATACCTGCCTTTCCTGTAGATACACATATTCATAGATTACTATATAGATGGGGGTTTACGAACGGAAAAAATGTAGTGCAAACAGAAAAAGATGCCAAACGTTTATTTCCTAAAGAAATTTGGAACGATCTTCATTTACAAATTATTTGGTATGGTAGAGAATATTCACCTGCAAGAGGGTGGGATTTGGAAAAGGATATAATTACGAAGACAATTGGGAGAAAAACAGTGCTAAACGACTACTATAAAAAGAAAAAAACCCGCTAAAAGCGGGTTTTGTTTATTAATTCAAAAATACTTCGAATTCTAAATCTTTGTGTTCAAATTCATAGAGGGCTTGTGAATAGCTCAATAAGAAGTTGATTGTCTTCGGACAAACTTTGTTAAATCCGGTCTGTTCTTGGTAATCTGAGTAAATTTTTTCCATACTTCCTACGTTGTTACAATAAAATAACGCAGCAAATTTGGAAATATTGTTTATTCTATTTTCTACTCCAAATTAATTCGTAAGAACTATATTGTTTTTTTCAATGATTTTTCTAAGATTAATTAAAGCATAACGCATTCTACCAAGAGCAGTATTAATGCTAACACCCGTATTTTCAGAGATTTCTTTGAAACTCATATCTTTATAGATACGCATTAAAAGAACTTCTTTTTGATCATCTGGCAACTCTTCTACTAGTTGTCTTAAATCAGTATCAATTTGATTTTTTATTAATTGTTTTTCGGCATTTAACTTATCATCACCTATTACAGAGAAGATATTAAAGTCATCACTACCTTCAAACATTGGCATTCTTTTGTTTCTTCTAAAGTGATCGATAATCAAGTTATGAGAAATTCTCATTACCCATGGTAAAAATTTACCTTCTTCACTATACTTACCTCTTTTTAAAGTTTTGATTACCTTAATAAAGGTATCTTGAAAAATATCTTCTGTGATATCCCTATCTAAAACCTTAGAATAGATAAAACTAGTAATACGTTGATTGTGTCTGTTAATTAAAACTTCTAAGGCAGCTTCGTTACCGTTGATGTAATCTTTAACTAATTCTGAGTCTTCAATTTGTAGTTTCATACGAGTTACTTTCTTTAATTGGTTAAGATTGGGTTAATCCTTTTAGTTAATTGGTTTGTTTTTTATTTCTGATATAAAACTAGAGAAAAGGGGCGCTGTAGGAAAAAGTATGTTGTCAAACCGCGTTTTTTTGATGTGAAACATCGAAAAAGTATATTTCTACACAATAAAAAGAATTTCAGATAGTTCCGCCAAGAAATGTAGGAAAGAGTAAAATAGCCTAAAAGCCCTTAAATATTAGCTCCACAATAGTATACCTATATATAAGGAACTATAGAAAACCCCATAGTCCTACAAAGAAAAAGGTACCTACAAGCAGTAAATTACTGTCCTAAACCAATTTTGAGCATAAAAAAACCCCTAGGCAATGCCTAAGGGTTCATATATATAATGTAAGAATACTTTAGTTTAAGTTACTCTCAAACTGCAATCCGTCTACTTCTGTAATATTTAAAGACTTAGAATAAGAAAGCAAAAACTGAATTGTTTCTGGCTTAGCTTTAACTAATTTAGTTTTATTCTGGTCTTTAGTGTATATATTTTCCATGCTACGTGTTATTTAGGTTCATCTAAAGAACGACACATTGATGAAGATAGTAGATCCAGTCGACCTGTGACCAATTAATTCGTTAAAACTATATTATTGGCCTCTACCAGCTTTCTAAGGTTAATTAAAGCGTAGCGCATTCTACCCAAAGCGGTATTAATACTCACACCTGTATTATCAGAAATTTCTTTGAAACTCATATCCTTATAAATTCGCATTTCTAGAACCTCTTGCTGATCTTCAGGTAGTTCCTTAATCATTTTAAGCAAATCAGAATCTATCTGCTCTTTAATCAATTGCTTTTCAGCATTCAATTTATCGTCACCTAATAATGAAAATATATTATAGCTTTCTTTACTATTATACATTGGCATTCTATTATGCTTTCTAAAATGATCGATAACAAGATTATGAGCAATACGCATTACCCAAGGTAAAAATTTACCTTCTTCATTATATGCACCTCTTTTAAGGGTACGTATAACTTTCATGAATGTATCTTGAAAAATGTCTTCGGTCAGCTCACGGTCACCTACTTTGGAATATATAAAACCAGTAAGGCGAGAATTATGACGATTAATAAGAGCTTCTATAGCTTTTTCGTCTCCTTGAATGTATTTTTTTACTAATTGGGAATCTTCAACTTGTACTACCATAACGTTACTTGTAGGGTTAAAAAGCAGCCCCAAATTCATAGTGAATAAGGGTCTAATGGTTAAATTCTAACTTTTAAAAGTAATGTTGCGTTATAGGCAAATTGAGTTTTTGTGAGAGCTCAAAGATATAAAAAAATAAATACTCTTATAAAAATGTGAAAATTTCTTGTGCAATTTTTAGATAAACGGCATTTTTTAGTTCAGAAAAAAGGCAAAGCGTATCTTTGTAAACTTAGATATTTGTATGCCTACACTAGCCGAAGTAAATCCGAAAGAAAACATCATAATTAAAGGAGCAAAACTGCACAACCTTAAAGATATAGATGTTGTAATACCTAGAAATAAACTTGTTGTAATAACAGGTTTATCAGGTTCTGGTAAATCAAGTTTAGCTTTTGACACCCTATATGCGGAAGGTCAAAGACGTTATGTAGAAAGCCTTTCTTCTTACGCTAGGCAGTTCTTAGGTAAACTAGATAAACCAAAAGTAGATTATATAAAAGGTATAGCACCGGCAATTGCCATTGAGCAAAAAGTAAATTCTACCAATCCTAGATCTACGGTAGGTACCACTACAGAGATATATGATTATATAAAACTATTATACGCACGTATTGGTAAGACCTTCTCTCCTATTTCAGGTAAGGAAGTTAAGAAGCATACGGTAACCGATGTAGTAAATTACGTAAAAACATATGACGAGGGCACAAAGCTTCTACTTTTAGCACCTATTAATATTCGTGAAGATAGAGATGCGTTAAAATCATTAGAGCTATTTTCTAAACAAGGTTATGCACGTATAAAGTATAATGACAAAGTACTTCGTATAGATCAAGCTCCTGAAGATATTGGTAAAAAATTCGATTTGGTCATAGATAGAATTATCACCAAAGATGATGAAGACTTTTATAATCGATTGGCTAATGCCGTTGATACTGCATTCTTTGAAGGTAAGGGCGAATGTTTGATCGAAGAATTGGCAGATGGTAAACAAACTCCGTTCAGCAATAAGTTTGAATTGGACGGAATGACCTTTTTGGAACCTAACGTCCACCTTTTTAGTTTTAATAATCCGTACGGCGCATGCCCTAAATGTGAAGGGTATGGAGATGTAATTGGTATTGATGAAGATTTAGTGGTACCAAACACAGCGCTATCGGTATATGAAAATGCTATTTTTCCGTGGAGAGGTGAAAGCATGAGTTTTTACCGTGATCAATTGGTAAACTCTGCTTACAAATATGATTTTCCTATCCATAAACCTTGGTTTGAGCTTTCTGAGGAGCAAAGACAATTGGTATGGGATGGTAATGCACATTTTATTGGACTTCATAAGTTCTTTGGAATGTTAGAGGAGAAAAGCTATAAAATTCAGAATAGAGTGATGCTTTCTAGATATAGAGGCAAAACCAAATGTAATATCTGTAACGGTAAACGGCTAAGACAAGAAAACGATTACGTAAAAGTAGGCGGAGCTTCAATTTCATCATTGGTAGGCTTATCTATTGAAAAGTTAATTGTTTTCTTTAACGA
>NZ_JBDVOT010000112.1:0-20040 GCF_039968975.1 Maribacter sp.
AATAAACGATATACTGGTCATTGAAGCAAAAGGTGACTACATTGACGTTAAAACTGAACAAAAGGATTATAGGGTACATACCACGCTTAAAAAGATTAAAGAAAAATTACCAGAGAACTACTTTTTACAAATACACCGTTCTTACATTATCAACTTTACTAAGATCATTGATATTGAAGATAACAGTGTGTTAATAGCTAAAAATGTAGTGCCAATAAGTCGTTCTAACCGTCCGGAATTAATGAGACGTTTAAACTTAATTTAAGTCTGTGTTTTTTATGAGATCTACCAATTTTCTTGATAGATCTTTTTAAATATTTCGATTAATTGAACTTTGTTTACGGGTTTTACCACATAGCCGGTAAGTTCTTCAAAATGAGAAGCCCTTTTAATATCACTATCGCGCATAGACGAACTTACCATATAGATATTAATACTGTTCATGATTTTGGGTTTCAGTTTTTTAAATTCGTTTAAAAACCCCCACCCATCTAAGAACGGCATATTAATGTCTAAAAATATTACCTCTGGTAATTCTACTTTTTCATCGGTACATTGAGAGATGTACTCAACAGCCTGTTCACCATCTGTAAAAGTGCTTACAACTAATTCATTTGATAATTGATGAATGGTTTTTTCCATCAAGTATAGATAAAGCTCATCATCGTCAATAAGTAATATGTTTGGTTTTGTATTCATCTTTTCAAAATTTTATTTTAAACGTTGTTCCTTGTCCTACTTTACTTTCAATTGTTATTGTGGCATTAAGTGCTTCTAGTTGCGATTTAATTAAAAAAAGCCCCATTCCTTTTCCTGATATATTTCTGTGGAATCTTTTATATAATTTAAAGATATTTTCTCCATGTTTATCAAGATTTAATCCTATTCCATTATCTCTAACATAAAGTACTTTTTTTTTGTTCTCTAAGGCAGTTTCAAACTGTATATAAGAAGCTACACCATCTCTTTTGTATTTTATGGCGTTAGATAAAAAGTTTTGCAGTATGCTCTGTAAATAGAATTTTGAATATGAAATATGGTCCCAAGCCTTTAAGTCTAAGAGAACTTCAAAATCACTGTTATCTAACAGTGTTTCAGTAAATTCACTTTTTACTTCTTCAATAAGCTCCCCTAAATTGATATCTATAATTTTAATCTCTTTATTGTCTAGAATAGCTACATACTCATTTATGTCTTTTGTAAGATTGGTAATACTATTTGCTACTAGACCTAACTTTGGTAATAGTTGATTTAAGATGTCAGGATTTTTCTCTTTCTGAATCATTTCAACAATTACGGACATACTTGTAACCGGAGAACGCAAGTTGTGAGAAATTAAGTAGTTGAAATCACTCAATTGTTTATTTCTTATTCCTAAACTATTGTTCATTTCATTCATCATACTATTATTCTCCTCTAGTAGATCTTTACTTCTTGTCAATAAAATATTTTTGTTTTCTAACTCTGTATAGAATTGTTCTTTTTCAATTTTCTTTTTTTGAAAAATATAGCAGAGGGTTAGTAGACCAAAAATTGAAATAATATTAAAGGTTAACAAGCTTTCAAATAAAGGCTGTAATTCAGCTTTAACTACTCTTGGAGGAATTTCCAGGGCTATAAGCCAATTAGATGCTGTAACTATTTCTGTTGGTAAGTTAGATATTGAACCAAAAGTAAATGTTGCTCCATTTAAATTAATAGATTGCTGCGACCAAATATGATCATTTGCAACAAAAGAGCTATCTCTATTATGTGTTATTGCTCTGGTATTTAAAATATTGTTTAATGAACTATTCTTATTTTCAGTTTCATAAGGCAAATCTTCTGTTTTGGTACTTGAACTTATAACTCTTAAATCGTCATCTAATAAATAAATATTCTTTTCTTCAACTTTTGATTTTATTTGGTCCAGAATTTTTTTCATTTTAAAATTGATGACCACTAAACCTATTTGATTTTCCTCATTATCAAAAATGGGAGCCACAGTTCTAATTACTGGTTTATGAGGTTTTTCAATTTCTCCATTTTCTTTATTTAAGCTTATTTGAGAAAGATATATTTGATCTTTTTTTAATTGTAATCCTGCTTTTACATAAGGATGGTAATTTTTATTTTGAAGAGCGCTAATTTTAATAGAATCGTTTGCAACCCGTTCGGTTCTAAAAAATTCTTTTCCTTCTAAATCTATAAAGCGAAATTGATCATAAAAAGTAATATCTTCAATAAGTTCTAGATATGACTTTAAGTATGAGGAATGCTCTGTTAAAGGATCAAAATTCTTTGGGTATTTTAAACTAGCCCAATAATGGGCATTACGTAAAAAAGAATAGCATTCTTCTTTAAAGGAAACCTTCTTCATCGTGGTTGCACGAATCTGACGCTCCATAATAAATTCAGTTAATTTTACTTTTTGGGTGTAAAATAAAAAAAGAGAAAGCACTAAAACTGTCAGATAAAGGCCAATAAACATTTTTAAAACTCTCTTCCACATACTGCCTTGATTAGAGTTTCATTTTCAATAGAAATTTTGCTTTAATAACTTACGCTAAAATAAGTAAAATTCTTACAAAATGAACTATTTTATTATTCATTAACATTAATAATGACCTTTATTGCGGTTAATAGATTTTAGCAAATGTAAAAGGACAATTTTAGTTTAATTGATTAATAAATAATGATGATTACAAAATCTTTTTTTTGTATGTTATTTATTAGAGTAAATTATAGGAGTCAATTGTAAATGACATTTTTTTAGTTTAAACTACCAACTACGGTATAATGCACTGTCATGTCACTAATGCCTGCCATTGCTAGAGAATTTGCTTCAATTCTAAATTGTATAGGTATATCTTCTCTACAACCAATAAATTCAAATACCTTAATTGCGGCGTTTCCGTCATTAGGTATTAAAATGTAGTTACCACCATTTTCTGTGGTTAAATCTCTTGGACCTAATGGTTGCGTAGGAAGACCGTCATAAATTGCTGTTTGTGGAAATCTTATACCACTATTAAATGTAGTTTTTGCCTCAACCTTAATATTCTGTGGAGCACCAGAAGTATGCATAAATACTTTGTAACGATAAACGTTTTCAGAACAATTTTCAGAAGATGTAGTTGTAAATCCTAAAATAGGGCTGCTAGATGAATCTAAAATAAAACTTATTAAAGTTGCATCGAAATTACTTTCAAAGCCAATTTGACCGTCATCTAAACCGGCTTCTTCAACTAATTCACTCATATCTTGCGATACGTTAGGAAACCCAGAAACATCTAATGTGCCAGGTAAAAGTTGACCAAATGTTGTCCATGATATTAAATAATAGACAAGGAAAATCATGTACTTTTTCATGCTTAACTTTTTTATTGTATTCTATAAATAATTTCGAAACCATCTGGTAGTGAAACTGCTCCGGGGTTTTCTATGGTATATTTTAATTGATAACCATTGTTTAATCCGTCACCGGTGTAGCCATTAGCAAAATCGTTTACAATAATTTCTTCATTTGTACCTATTAATATAGGACCAAGACGTGGATTGTTAGGAAAATCTCCACCTACACCTGTATTTATTATTTCTACATTTATAGTCATACCAGCTGGCACAGGTTGATTAGATGAAACAAATATTCTTGCATTTTGAAAATTCTCTGCTCTGTGCGTGAAATTTAACCACAATCCGTCAAGATTATCTCCAGTTCCAGTAAAAGGTAAACCAGCCTCAAGAGAAGTTAAATCGGCAGAACCAGAAATACTGATACCTGGATCTGGTTCTACATCAACAATTGCTATAGGTAATACTTCTACAGTTAGCGTATTAGTTTTTTGGTCACCTCCAAAAATAAAAGTATTTGGATCATTTGCATTTAACGTTTCTTGGGCATTTAATAAACAGCTAGAAATTACAAGAACCATTAATATGATATGTTTTATAATAGATTTCATTATTTCCCTACTTTAAAGTTTTTACTTTTAAATTTTATTTTGCGTGATTTTTTTTTCAGTTTAATAACTGCCTGAAAATTATTACCAGGTTTTAAATTAGCGCTGACTGCTCCGTCTATTACTAAAATTTTATTATTTTCTTTAAATCGTATAAGTGATATTGAATAATTTCCTGGAACGATTTGATCAAATGAAAATTGACCCGATTTGTTCGATTCACAATAATAAGTGAAATCACTATTATGTAATTTAATATACCCTTCTAAGTTAACGTCACTATCTATTGACTGATCGTATTGAAATTGTCCAGACACACTTGACGCCTTTACTAATTCAATTACTAAATCCGCTTTTTTGTTTTCCACTACAGTTACCTCATACGGTATTTTGGCAGATGTTATTACCCCTTTTTGTAATGTAGATTCTTCTACCAAAATATAATTTTTACCTAATGGTAGGTTGTTCAATTCAAAATTTCCATTAACATCTGTCATTACTGTTTTACCAGTACCAATAATTTTTATTCCTTTGATATTTACAGTAACATCATCACTAACTACTCTACCTATTAAACCACCTTGTTGTAACACTTTCTTTAGAGGAGCACCAAATGAATATGTGTATTTGGCATACGTAAACAATTCTTTATTATTAAGTGTTCCCGGATTTTCATAATAATTTGCTCGAACTTGAATTTGATGAGATCTGTTAATAGTTGCATGTAGATTGGCATTTACGTAGTCTCTTTTTAAGTATGTATCTTCTGGACTAAAACCGCTATTATAATTTGCACTTACCTTCAAGTTTCTATTTAATCTATAATTAAAACCTGCGTTGTAACGAATGTAATTTATGTTAGAATTAGAATTACCATATCTATTACTATAATTATGGTTAAAGCTTCCTTGTAGTTTTAAATTTTTTGAAAATCTGTAAGATAAATTTAAGTTATGCGAATAGGTATCTCTATAAAACTCACTATTAGCTAATAAATTTTGAGTTTCACCAATACGACCATTAAAATTAACAGTAAATATATTGTCAGTGTATTTGTATCCATAATTTATTCCATACTCTCTATAATGATAATTTTTAGGTTCTAATCTATCCTCTCTAATTCTTTTGTCAAGCCTAAAATTTATAGCATGGTGTTTATTGAATCGATATCCCAATAGGGCAAAGTAATTCTCAAAATATGGTTCTGCAGCATAAAACAAAGGATCTAATGTTTTATTTACTTTGTAAAGACTTTGGCCAATGGTAAAATTCCATTTATTTAAAGAATAATTTAAGCTATTTGAAAATTGTATGCTATTGTTTAAAGTACCAAAGTAGTTTTTACCTGCAACAGTTAGATTACCAGAGTACATGAGATTATTCATTTTTTGAATCAAGTTGAAATAGTTGGCATAATCTGCATCTTTATTAGTTACGCTACCAGAAACCTCAGCTTTAAATTGTGTGTTCCTTTTTAAATAATCTAAATCAAAGGTTAATATTTGTCCTTTCTCAATTGAATCACTGTTCGCAATCACATTAATGTAATTATCTACTCTTTTAGATTTAACAAGAGAAACACCAGCAGTTAAATTTTCATTGGCAAAATAAGATGCTTTAGCGCCAAATAGTGCTTCAGAATCAAAATCATATAATCTTGGTTTATTGTAAAAAGTTGAAAGTGTCCAATTTTCGACTTCCTGGTCCAATCTAAAACCCATTCCGTATTTACCATTAAAACCTAATCTATTGATATAGTAACTATGATCACCTAAATAAAGTGTAGTTTTATCTTTATATGAATAGATTAAACTATACTGATCTGTTACTGCAAATCGTCTTAGATTCTCTTGTTTTGGACCTCTTAATATGAAATTTAAATTGTGTTCCCTGTTCACATCTAAATAGCCACTACCTGTAACCTCTGCTGATACTGTGGAGAAATGTTCGTTTCTTGTTGTAAAACTATTATAAAAAATACCTGCTTTTATTGGAAATCGGAAATAGTTATCTTCTTGTTTTATCCTAACAGGAAAAATTTTATAACTATTAAATGCCTTAATAGTTTTTCCAGAAGTTATACTGAAAACTTCTAAGTTTAAACTACTATTTCTCAGCTTAAATATTTTATTACTTGTTTTATGACTAATGGTTGCTATTATAGTAGAATCAGGAGCTAGTGTATGGGTTGTATTCCCTAAAATTGAATTGGTAGATGATAAGTTGATTTCTTGAGTAGTGTTTCCCTTGTTCTTAATAATATATGTAGCTTCAATTGTTTCACCTGCTTGTATATTTTGAGGAATACTTACATTCAACATTTCAAGGGTATAGTTATTAGCCACATTAAAGGGTATGTCAAAACTCTGCAACTCATTATATTTTTTATTCCTAATATAAAGTTTACCGTTTACTTTTCCAGAAGGACTATCTGCGGGTATAAAGAAACTTATAATGGCATTTCTTTTTTGATTAGGATTAAATGGCTTTAAACTACTAATAGATATAAGGCTCCAGTCTTTTGGTAGTTTAGCTGCTATATCTATACTCTCTACAGTATTATTGGTGTTTTCTATTTCAACTAACAGTGTATGTTTTTGATTGGTATTTAGAATATCATCACCATTTAAAACCTTTACAATAAATCCATTAAACAAAGTCTCGGTTATTGTATTTTTATTAAATATTTGAGTGTTGTTGGCATTTATTACAACCGTTTTTTCAGTGGAAGAATCCTTTTTAAGTGTATTTTTTAATGGTGTTTTATTGGTTAGTATATTTTTAGACTCGTCACTGTTTTTTGTAGCTATGACGTTTTGTACATTTTTATTAGAAGAAGTTTGGCTTGATGGTTGTAGGTTTGGTGAGCTTATATTTTGTGCCGGAAACATAGCAGGGTTGTCTACGCTAGTTGTTGGTTCTGGGTTAGAAGGTTTATTTTTATTCAATAAAGAATTGATATCTACAACCCCTAAATATTTAACTTTTGCATTTTTGCCAGTATTTTCTGTTTGAGTTCCATTAGCTAGAATGGTTTCAGTGGGCAAAATATCATCTGATATAGCATTATTGTTACTAATTAAATCTAATTTATTTTCTTCATTGCTAATATTTGATGCTACTGGAAGCTTCTCAAATGAATTATTCTCATTCTGTTTTAGCACATTATTATTCTCGGTATCTAATTTTGGAGTATTAGGACCTTTTGAATAGGTATTATTCTTAATTGCTGTAGCTGGACCAATTTGAATTTTGTTATCCAAATTTGCTTTACTAGCTACATTTTTTGGTGATGCATTATTTAAATTACTATCGGGATTTATTAAAGTTTTTTCATTTCCACCAATAGGTTTTGTAGCTGAAAAATCTTCTTCTTTTTGCGCAATATTCTGTTTTTTAACATCTTCTTTTGAAGAGTTAGTGTCCAAAAATTTCTTATTTAATACCTTACTGTTACTGTTACTGTTACTGTTACTGTTAGAAATAGGTAGTTCAATTTCTTTTAATAAAACTTCTTTAGAATTTTCTTTAGTTTCTATATCAGCCTCAGTAGAAAAAAAATCACTATTCTTTATAGAATCTATATCCTCTTCGTTTTCAGCACAAGAATAAAAAATAAGGCATAGTATAAGTAGGTATGCAGTTAGATTTTTCATGATTTGGGATGCCTTTAGTTAGAGAATTCTTCATCTATGGTCAGGGTAATATTGGCCCCAATAAAATCTTCCCTAGATTCTGCTATCAATACACATTCATATTCTCCTATCTCTAAACTGGTAAGGTCTAAAATGTAGTCTCTGCAAAAACCTGGAAAAGCCATGTTTCTGTCTGTTTCAAATTCATATATTTTATCTCCATTATCATTGTAAACTTCTAGAGTCAACTTTACTCCTTCAATGAATTCACCCTCATTCAATATTTTAACATCTAATTTTCTTTTTCCATTAATTGTTAGGTCATTCAGGTCTATAGTATTGAAGTCTATATTAACCTCATCTTGTAAATTAACATCTGTCAATAGGGCTACAGAATATCTGATTTTGGTATCTAAACCAACTTTATCATTTAAAGCCTCTTCTTTAATTGGTTTCTCAACATTTACCATTAAGGTAGACCAATAGGAACCTTTTAGATTCTGATCTTCAGGTATTGTTATGGTAAACCTATATACGTACTTTTCTTTAGGTCTTAATGTCTTCTCCATAAGTTCAGCATTGAACCAATCTAGCGAAGATTGTGAATGAGTTGTTTCTGATGTGAAAAATCTATCTTGTGTACAAGAGAATATAATATCGTTTAATTCAAAAGTTATTCTTTGTTCCTCTGTAGAATTATTGATAAGTATAACTTCGCCAGAAATAACGTCGCCAGAAACACCACTGTAGGAGTGTGTAAGCCCGTTTGTAACTATTACACTGGAGTAAGTTTTGCTTATAGTCAAAAACAAAGTAATTAGGGTTAGGAATAATGTTTTCATGATGTAATGCTTTATTTGTTTAGGATGAGTTTTAGACTCTTTTCAAATTTAAAGAGCAAAATCCACCTTTTCTGATCGGCTTCGGTGAATGACCAGTAGCCTAAGACCAATGGATATCTGATATAGAGTAACGAAAGTTTGGTAAATTAGAATTTGTTCTGTTTTAGAATAGCAGGCATTAAAAAAGGCCTCTACTATAAAGTAAAAGGCCCTTTTCTCCTAACCAAAATCCCAAATGAACTATAAGTCTGACAAAGTGTATCTTAATGTTGCTTGATATAAACCGGCTGCATAACCAGCAAAATTTCCATTTTGTTCTAATGTATACGATAATCTAACTCCAAAACTTTCATCGCCTGTGTAAACACTCTCAATACTATTAACTAACATTGCATCAGTTCCAATAGGTGTTGTTACTCCTAGGGCTACTCCTCCAGGCGTTACAATACCTGCTGAATTTACAGTACCGCCATTAGCAATAATTACAGGGGCCTCTGGAGTAATTCTTAAATCTAAATTACCAGGAAAAGTACTACCGGGTTCAAATTGAACGTCTATTTGTCTGGTAACATCAAAACCAGAACCTGCTTGACCAGTTACACTAGTATAATTTAAATATAAATTTTGGTAATTAATATCTTGAAAGGCATATGTACCAGCTTCAGCATTAGTTCCTACTAAAGAAACGTTTGTCATATCAAATAAAATAGAACCAGCTTCAAAACCGGTATTGGCATCATAGATATCCAAGATTGCCAGTTCAGGGACATTTACATCTAATTGATGTGTAGCAACATTTGTGTCATTGTTATCTTGAGCGGTTAAGCTGTAAGCAGAAATTAACATTGCTGCTGCGATAGATAGGTTAAGTTTTTTCATGATTAAAATTTATAAATGATTATTAATTATGATGTAAATGTAGTGTGAAGCCTCAAGTTCTATGTTTTGATTTCCGTAGAATACCATTTACTATAGACGAGATATAATTTTGGTACTTTAAAGCATTACTCTTAAGTACATATTCTTTTCAAATAGCCCATATACCGTACTTTGTTAAATCTCCTTTAAAGTATTTGTTAATTAGATTATCACTTATATAATTATCGCTTATATAAATGAAAAACTTTCTTATAGCATAATGCATAGTAAAAACAAACTCACCCTAATATTTACTTAAATATTAGGGTGAGTTTTAATAGGGATATTAAGAAGCTTCTGTGCTTTTTGGTATATTAATTTAAACAGCTAGGCAGAAGTTTTTTTTGGTTATTTTGAAATAGAAGTCTTTTTTAAAATCATCAACTATTAATTGATGATAAATAAAAATATGTTTAAAAGTGAGTTAGTTTTCAATCATTTCGTTGATACTCCAGTATGAAATAACTCTTTTGATTTTTTCAACATAGTCTTCGTATTTATTTGGTTTTTTTATAAAACCAGCTATACCAATTTCATATGATGTTAGAATGTCTCTGTGATTTACCGATGTTGAAAGAATAATTACTGGTATGTATTTCCAGAAGGTATTTTTCTTTAAAATATTTAAAAATTCAAGTCCATTGATAAGCGGCATACTTAAATCTAAAATAATTAGTTCGGGTAAATGTTCAGCGTTGTTCATTATTTTTAATGCTTCTTCCCCGTTATTAGCATTTTGAACTGAATGTTTTGGATTGAGGTTAGATATAGTTTTTTGAAATTTTAATTTTTCAAGATTATCATCTTCAATTAGTAGTATACTTAAAGTATGTTCCATTTTTTTTAATATCGAATATTTAACTAATAGTTTTGTCTGGTCATTATGTTGAGTAATGAGTCTTAGTTATCTAAGATAAATACTATTATTAAATTTTAGGAATTCTAGATAAATTCTATCTAAAATGACAGTTTAAAGGAGTACCTGCAATTTGTCAATAGCCTTAATAATATTTGCTTCTTCTAACGGCTTTTCTATATAACCAAAAATATTATTGAAACCCGAAAACCTGCCTCTGTCACATGCCCTATCAGAAGAGGATAATATATAGATATGAATATCTTCAGATAATTCTCTCATTTTATATTCTATCATGAATTCATGACCATCCATTATAGGCATATTAATATCTAAGAATATTAAATCTGGACTTTGATTTTTTAAATATTCCAATGCCTGGGCACCATTCTCAACAGAATCGATATTTTCAATACCAATTTTAGTTAATTTTCTTGAAGCGATAAAGTTAGAAACAGAATCATCATCTATAAGTAAAATTTTAAGTTGGTTCAAATTAGTTTGGTTCATTATAATGTTATTTTAAAGTTTGTTCCTTTATTTTTTTCGCTTGTTACTTTGATATTTCCACCGTGAGAATCAACAATGAATTTTACAATGTATAGTCCAACACCTAAGCCTTCCACATGTGTGTGCATTCTTTTAAAAAGTCCAAATAGCTTATTAGGGTTTGACTTTAAATCTACACCGAGGCCATTATCAGTTATCTCAAGAATAGTTCTATCATTTTGTAGGCTAGTAGATATTAAAATTTTTGGTTTGACTTCTGGATTTCTATATTTAATTGCGTTGGTAATTAAATTATGTAGAATACTGTGCAGATGGGGTTTATGGTAGTTAACTGTTGAATTTTCAGAGTAATTTTCGATAAAAGTTATATTAGCATCAATGATTTCTTCAGAAACTTCCTCTTTTATGGTGTCTACTATATCAGAAATATTAAGTAGCTCCTTTTTTCCGTCAATTGTAGATTTTAGACCAATTACTTTATTAACGGCATTTAACTTTGATGACATGATATCAAAAACATGAATTATTTTTGTATAAATTGGATAACCAGATTCTACAATTAATGACTCATCTTTTAAAATCCCTAATAGACTTTGTAGGTTTGTTAATGGCGCTTTTAAATCATGAGCCGCAGCATATGAAAAAACTTCCAACTTTTGGTTTTTTTCAGTCAGCTCATCATTAAACTCTTTTAATTTTATTTTATCCTTCTTTTGGTTATCTATAGTATTTATTAAGTTGGTAATATTAAGTGCAGAAAGACCCAAACCTTCACCAACCCTAAATGCTTTTACTAAAAAAACAAAATCTCCAGTAGGTAAGTTTAAGCGAACCTCTTCCAAATCTCTTCGTATACCTGTTTTTATAACTTCTTTATACGCTTCGTATCGTTGTTTGTCAGCGTTAGGGAAAACGTCTAAAAAATGTTTTCCTACAACCTCTTCTCTTGTAACTGGTATAGTTTTTAAAGCAATTTCATTTATATCTACGAACATTAAATCTTTATCGAAGATTACAAATGGAGAATGAGCCATGTCAAAAAATGCAGCTCTTAATTGATGTATGTTATGTTTCATCTTGTAGGTATTGTATTAGGATTTGGGGTTAAATTATACTACAAAAATTAAATTATAATTCTACTTGCTTTTAGAAATAGCGATGACCATATGAATAGCATAGTTAATTAGAAGATAAGTATAGATGAATTGCTAGATTAGTAGTTGAATTTATTACTGTGGTTTATTATTACATCTATGAATTATGTATTTTATCGATAGTCCTGAAATCAGTGATGTTTATTGATAACTATAAGTTGTTTAAAATGTATACTAGCAATCGCTTCTAACAGTTTAGGTTGGTTTTACTAACTGCCACAAGGACCAATATTAATTTTAGCACTTTTTGTTTTTATAGTGCTCAATTCTTCTTAATGCCAAAGCGTATCTTTGCGATATATAAAATAGGGGTTGAGCAAAATTCAAAAAATTATTTCTGGTTCTCTTAAAGAGCTTTTGCAGTATTTGGGCAGTACCAATTTTTCAAAGTCGGTACTTACCGTTATCGCTGTGATTACCCCCTTGTTTATAGGTATTAATACAGGATATACAGAAATTGGTCTAGCTATTTGTTTTGGTGCTTTTTGGTGTAACCCTAGTGATGTAAACGGCAGTCAAAAACATAAAATTTACGGTATTCTATTCTCTGCGGCTTTGGTTATGGTCGTTAGTTTTATTGGCGGGTATTTACATTACTCCAATTGGCTTGCCCTTGTAATTTTAGGGGTTCTTAGTTTTGGTATTTCATTAATCGCCTCTTATGGGTTTAGGGCATCTTTAATAAGCTTTTCTGGTCTTCTGGCTTTAATTTTAAGTTTTGCCCATACACCAGGCCAATTAAAAATTTATGAGTATTCTTTGTTGGTTGGGCTTGGCGGACTTTGGTATTTGGCCCTTTCATTATTATGGTACAAAATAAACCCTAAAGGACAGACCGAAGAGATTTTATATGAGATCATTGGTAAAACCGGTGATTTACTTAAAAAAAGAGGTAAGCTTATTAATGGGGAAACAAATAGAAAAAAGCTTCAAAAAAAAATATTCTTATTACAAAGTCAACTAACAGAACAGCATGATACTTTACGTGAAATTCTTATACTTTCCCGTATCAATTCTGGTACTTCTACATACAATGGCAAACGGGTTTTAGTACTTGTACAATTAATAGAAATGCTAGAAACTGCAGGTGCCAATCCGGTAAATTATACTAAAATGGATGAGCAATTTGCCATATATCCTGAGTTTACCCAATTATTTCAGCATCTAATCTTTAACATGGCAGACCAATTGCAGTCTATGGCGAAGATTGGGAATAAGCCCAATGAACTACCAAAGCACCAACGGTTGAATAAACAGTTTATGGAGCTTAGAAACAAAATTTCTGAATTAGGTACTGTTAAGAATAGTAAGGCTTATGAAGCTTTTATCATGTTTCAGAATCTTTTGGAATACCAAGAAAAGCAGTTTGATAAACTCAAAAGAATCAAATGGCTGCTTAGTGATCATGATGTAGCATCAGAAGAGTTTATAGATAAAGAGATTTTAAAACGATTTTTAATATCTCAAGATTATAGCCCACGAATATTACTTAGAAACTTAAGTTTCAGGTCTACCATTTTTAGACATTCATTGCGTTTGGCAATTACGCTTATGGTTGGCTTTGTATTGGGTAATTTATTTTCGTTTCAGAATTTGTATTGGATCTTGTTGACCATAATTTTGATAATGAGACCTAGCTACGGCCTTACCAAGGCACGGACAAAAGATAGAACGGTAGGTACCATTATAGGAGGTGTTATTGCTACTGCCATTGTATACTTGGTTCAAGATATTTATGTGTACGGCATACTGGCGTTAATATCATTTGTAGTAGCACTTTCAATGCTACAAAAGAATTATAAGTTATCTGCTATATATGTTACTCTTAGTATAGTATTCATTTATGGCATTCTTCAGCCAGATATTATGACGGTAATTCAATACCGAATTTTAGATACGTTGGTTGGTGCGGGTTTATCGTATTTGGGTTTTTTATTGTTATGGCCTAGCTGGAGCTTTCAAGAAATACAAAAAGATGTAACTAAAAGTGTACAGGCAAACCAAGTATACCTATCTAAAATTGCAGATTTCTATATCAATAAGGGTAAAGTGCCCACTAGTTATAGATTGGCACGTAAAAATGCTTTTTTGGAGACATCCAATTTAAGTTCCGCTTTTCAGCGTATGACTCAAGAACCACATTCTAAACAAAAGAATTTGAATAAAATATATGAGTTAGTAGAGTTGAACCATAATTTTCTCTCCTCTTTGGCGTCATTGAGTATTTATATTCAAAACCATAAGACTACGGAAGCTTCTGAGCGTTTTAATGGTATTATACATAGAATCGATGAAAACCTTTCTGTTGTTCTTGATGCCCTATCTAATGACCCAAACACTGTAGCAAAATTAAATTTTGATGAGGTAGTTTCATTTGAAAAACAATTGCCCAAGTTTGAATCTGAAAACGTTATTCTAAATAATACAGATAATAGCGCATTGAAAAGAAACCATCAAGAAGAGCAGTTGATATGGGAACAATTACGATGGCTATTTTCCTTGAGCTCTAATATGATGAAATTGACAACAAATTTGTAGTAGCTGATGTTATTAAATTAACGTTCGGTTTTTTTGAACTCTAAACTCTTTGATTCTAGATATTTCCAAATTTCTGACATATTTCTTGAGTCTGATAATTCATTAAAATCAGGTTGCGAAAGGCAATAAGAAAGAAAGCCGTTGATGTTAGCTTCTGGAATATTGAAATGTTCCGCTATCGTTTGCTTTGAAAATTTATAAATGATTTCTTTTTCCAAAGCCATATTTTCATCACGCTTTACCATCTCTTCTAATGATTTGGTTCTGCCAGAGACCTTGTTCATGATTTTATGGGTGTTGACCTTTACACTTAAACCAACGTAACTCAGTATTTCAATCAATTTACCATATTCGTCCATTGTTTGTAGACTTACATATTTTCCCCTGTCAGCCTCTTGTAACAGCCTTTCGCTTTGGGTCATTTTGGTGACATCTGCATTTTGTAGTCCCAAAGAATATGATGTTACGGTTGGTTCTAAATGCAACCTATCTATGTCTCTGTCAATATCTCCGGTCAAATTATAAGGAGTAACCGTTACCTCATTTAAATCGATTACATTATCAATTAGCTTAATCGTTATTAAACTACTATTCATATGAGATTTGCTAATTACTATTTCTTTTGGTAGGTATTGAACTGCAGTTATGCGAAGCGAGTCTTTTAATTTTACCTCAATTGAGAATAAACCTAAAGAATCTGTAATGGTAGATTTCTTAGAATTAAGATTAATAATCAGCACATTAGATATATCATTTTTAGTACTTAAAACTTTACCCTTTAATAGCGTAGTATTGTCTTGACCAAACCCTAAAAACGTGGCAAGTACTGCTGTAAATAAAAATATAGAATGTTTTGGCAATGGCTGTGTTTGTGCTAAAAATACTACGCCGTTATTTAAAAAATATAAAGATTAAGTTAAAATTAAATTGCTGTTTTGTAGTCTGTTAGAGTTGTTTAAGACAATGAAATCTCTTTTGTATAGCAAGATTAATCCTTATAACGCTTACCTTTTTCAAGTGTCCAAATGTTCAAAACAGTACCTTTTAACAGGTTTACAGTATCTGGTTTTACCAATTCTATTTCTACAATACTGTTTGTAGCAATGTTATAATTTTTACGCTCTAATAAGTAACCATCAACATAAACATTGGTTTGTTCGTCCAAACCAAAGAAGTTGTTTAATTCTTTTTGTGTTTTGGTAGCGGGACTTTCAACTAGTTCAAATAATATGATGCCAAATTCATTTAAATTGTAAAACTCGGTACCTGCTCTGGTATGTTTGTCTTTGAAAACTGAAACTTCTTTTATCTTACTTTTTATGCCTTCTTTAGTATCGGCTAATGAGTTGAGAAGGCGTTCATTTCCTATCACATTTGGAACTATAAAGTAGGTGGAGCTTGCGGTTTTAGCTTGTGGTAGTTTATTAAAATCATCTTGTGAGAGCATACTAGATGTCATCAATAAAAACAACAATAAAATTGTAATCTTGCCCATTTTTAAAAGTAATAGCATTACTAAATATAGGAAGTTTAGATTATAACTTTCTAATTAATAAAATATGAGAGATAAAAACAATAGGTACAATACAGGTTGGTAAAAAACAATATGGAAATTCTAAAAGCGCCATATTTGGCTGATTAAATGCAAATTGCTGAATGGGTAGCGGTGAAGATAATATTGCGATTATAACAATGCTAGATAGAAATAACAAACCAATACTATTCCAAATCATATAGTAAGCTTTTGATATTCTTTTTTTGCTTACGAGCCGATAAATTAAAATTGCTACTGCAGTTACACCAATTAAAATATCAAAATTCCACCCGATAAATGTCATAATTTCGGGGATTAGTCCTGCTAGAAATAGTTGATATAAACATAATTCTACCGGTATCCTTATAATATGTATGCCAAGTAAATAATTGGTATTTAATTTATCAATTGAAATCTTTTTTAAACAATATATGGTAAGTAGGATAGTTGCTAAAATTGCCAATGGAAATAACATGGGCTTATTTTTAAAGACCCCTATGAATGCTAAAAACCCTATTACTATTTGCCAGAGAAAAAACAGCTTAACCACGTGCATGTTTTTTCCTGTTGCTCTGTAGAATAAGAACAAAGTAATAAAAGTGAGTAGTATGAATGTGACTTGCAACATTTTATTATCTACCAAACTGTCTTAAATGATGGTCTGTATGTTTATAAACAAAAATGCCAATTTCATCATTTGTCATTTTCCCAAAGAAGGGGTGGGTAAATTCTGAGTTTGAAAAACTAGAATAATCGTTGAGCAATTTAATCCATTTCTCTTTTTCATCATTAAAATCACCTGATCCGGTTATTTTGAATTCTGGATGTGTAGGTTGGTTCTTTCTCATTTGGTTATCATTTTTCATGATTCCCTTTAGCGCCATTCCTCCAAAAAGTTTACCTATGAACAATCTCTTATATTGTTTTTTGCCCTGAAACAATTCTTCACTTAACGTACAATGCTTCAGCATTTGATAACTGTCCATTTTACCCCATTGCGCATTGTCTATTTCTTGTAAAGCCTGTATACGTTCTATTAGTTCATTGCTAGTGTTTGTATTGAAAATTGTTTTCATATGGTTAGTTTAAGTAGTTATAAATGAGTTTGTAAATAGTTTAAAATAACATCTATGTGACGCATTGCTTAAACAAATATATGTGGCACATTCAATTAAATAGTTGCCATATGGCAAAAACGTATTTTATGAAGCTATTTCTTTTCTAATACGACTTAATGAATATTTTGTAATGCCTAAATAGGTGGCTATATGCTGTAATGAAACATTCTTAATTACATGAGGCTTTTCTTTTAGTAATTGTAAATAGCGATCTTTTGCTTCATCGGCTATAAAAGATACACGCTGATTTTTAAGTGCGAAGTAAGAACCTACTAATTTTCTTCTGCCTTGTTCCCTAAATGCCTCAATACTATGAAATAGTTCTTGAAAAGTATCAAAATCTAATTGCCAACATACCATATTTGTAATGGCTTGAATATTTTCCCGTGTAGGATTACGAAGAAAGAAAGACGACCAATCTATAGCGATATCTCCTTGGCTATAAAAGTCTGTAGTAATATCATTTCCTTTAGTATCGTTTACAAAGGAACGAGCAAATCCGCTTTCTATAAACCAATAATGGTTTTCAATTTTTCCTTCTTTTAATAGATATTCGTTTTTTGAGAAGCTTACTTTTTTGAATTTGGGAATAATTACTTCTAATTCTTTTTCTGAAAATGTAGCAGGTGAGAATATGTTATTTAGAAAATGATCGGTTTGCATTTTAAAACGTCTATTTAGAAATGTAGCAATGCTTATTAATTTGTTTCTAAATTACTTATAATTTGCTTTTAACTAATTACTTACCTTGTGTTATTTTGTAAGTTATTGTTCAGAGAGTTATTGTTCATTCTTTATCTGCTCAATACCTTCACGATACGTGGTAACCGAAAAATCTGGAAATCTATTTTTAAACTTTGTAGAAACGAAAATGTTATCGTGTTTGTACCTTGGTAACAATTCTTGTAATTCTTTTATTTGTGCCTTGAAAATACCACCTAATGTGAATACAATTTTAGGAACTACAGTGTATTGAAAAGATGTGCCATATACCTTAGAGGTCAAAGCAATAAACTGTTTGTAGGTAAGCCGAGAATCATCACAGGGTAGGTGCCAAGTTTGATTGTAGGTGTCTGGTGAGTTGCCAATTAAAGCCATTGCTTTACTGGCATCCGGAGTCCAAATTAAGGTTCTTAAAGTATTGTCACTAATAAATACCTTTAGCTTTTTATTGTTTTTTATGTTATTAAAAATGATAGCATTGGTAATGCTTTGCGTTTTACCGGGACCATAAAATTCTGGAGCTCTACATATAACAGCTTCTAATTGGCCAGATTTCATTTCCTCTAAAAGCATATTCGTAATTTCTGCTCTTATTTTTCCTTTTGGTCCAACAGGTGAAAATTTACTTTCTTCGGTTAAAGGAGTGTCGTTCTGTGCATACATGTAAGTATTATCAAAGAAGACTAGTTTTACTTGGTATTTTTTACATGCATCTATTACATTACGCATCATAATAGGAAATTGGTCTACCCACATTTTTGTATTCATAGGTAGGCCAACTGTTAAGTATGCAATGTCACTTCCTTTTACAGCTTCTTCGGTTTTTTTCTTATCTAATAAATTGGCAGAAAAGAGCGTGTCCGTATCATTAACCTTTTTAGGGTTTCTACTGACCAGCCTTATATTAGAAGTGTACTTCTTCTTAAGTTCTTTTGCTAATTCAATTGCGATTTGGCCGTTGGCTCCAAGTATAGTTTGCATTTATAAGATTATTGCTTTCTGATCCAATATTGGGTTCTACCCAATAATGAAAAGCCCAAATACCCTCTCACTTTTAATTTGTTAGGTTCTTCTAATTCTAAATAGCATTTATATTCTTTACCGTTTTCTGGATCTAAAATAGTACCATCGTTATATTCATCACCATCTTTTTTAATATCCTCAATTATGACCAGACCTCTTATTTTTTGCCCTTTTTTTGAGCCTTTACAGTTATCGCAAACTTTGTCTGCATCACTCTTATAGCTATTGACTATTTTGGCAAAGTAAGTATCGTTTGTTTTGTAGATTTCTATGAGAGCTTTTTTCTCGTTTGTCTCGTCATCATAGGTTTCCCATTGACCGGTAATAGTTTGTCCGTAGCTAATAAAACTCACTGTCATTAGTAATAGGAAGAATAAATTTTTCATGTTTGTGTACTATTATATTTTGTTGATTTTATCGACACCCTCTTTTAATTATCTATGTTATTAAGGGTGAAAAATAAAGATACTATTTCTTTGAATACTTACAGCCAATGCTGATTTTTTGGATTAAAAATTCAACTAAATTTTTAAGAATTTATCAGAATTCACACTAGATATCAATTGCTTATACTAAACAAAGAATAAGTTCATTTTTTTTAATTGCTTAACCAACAACCAACTAAGTACTAGCCATTTGTTTTTTCTTACGCTTCTGTTTAAAATGGTCTTTGTCAGCTATGTAGATTGTTTTTCTGACTTCACAAAACACTTGTGTTTTCTCTTTATTAGTAAGCTGAGTGGTCTTAATAATATCAATTTCTTTCTTTTCGGCTACTTGCACTCTTATTTCTTCAAGCTCTTTCTTAGAAAAATCGAAGTCTGCATACAAATTTTCTTTTGCCGGTTTTTTAAAGAATATTTCGGCAGATTTATCCCAAACTACATAGTCGTTTCCCATAATGCTTAATAGTTGAATCATAGGTATGGGATCTACCGCTGAGAACATACTACCGCCAAAAATGGAGTTTACATAATTTTTGTTCTTGTAGCTTATTGGTACTATTATTTTTACATGCAATAGATCTTCAGACACTTCAATTAATTTCGCAGTGCTTCTTTTATACATAGGTGATAGATTGAAGCCATACTTAAATATTGTATTTTTCTTAAATACTTTTGATGCTAACGCTTCAACTTTCTGATAAATTGACATATTGTTTTTATAATTAAAAAAGTGGAAGCAAAATTAATTGAACTTCTAAAGTTCCTCTAACTTTCGAACCGATAATTTTGCAGCAACTACACT
>NZ_JBDVOT010000113.1:0-2055 GCF_039968975.1 Maribacter sp.
TGGTAAATCCTAGACGTTCCTTTTTAGAAGATATGCTTTACCAATCTACCATAGATGAAATTGGTCTATCACCAACCATTCCGTTTTTGGTGATGCAAAATTTACCTCGCTAATTAAAATTATATCGCTATGAAAAAGATATTAATTACTACAGATTTCTCAAATAATGCCTGGAACGCCATTTTTACGGCACTAAAAATATATGCAGAAGTTGATTGTCACTTTTACTTACTGCATGCGTATGAACCTACGCCTTTAAACCTAATGGGGTCAAAAAGCCAGCAACGACTTGGTGTTATTTATGATTCGCTATCAAAATACTCGGTTAAAGAGTTAGAAGAAGTGCTTTCATACCTAAAGACAAACCATAATAACCCAAAGTATAAATTTACCACCTTATCTAAACCTGGTAATTTAGAAGATTCAGTAGAAGTTGTGCTTAACGAGAACGATATTGATATATTGATTATGGGTACCCAAGGTGCTACTGGTGCCAAAGAAGTTTTCTTGGGCAGCAACACCGTAAAAGTATTGAGTCTTATTAAAAGTATTCCTATTCTCGTAGTACCAACAGATTTTAACTTTCAAAGTCTGAAGTCGATATTTTTTGCAACTGATTTTTCTGCTCCTTATAAGAAAAACCTATTTGACTCTATTGTAGAACTTGCTAAACTATGGAACACTAGTATTGAAGTAGTTCACGTTGCCATTGAGTTTGATCTGAACGATAATCAAGAAGCTCATAAAGAAGTATTGAAAGAGCGCTTGTCTGGGTTTGACGTTAAGTTTACCAACGTACCTTTTGAAGTTAATATCTCTAAGAGTATTGATATGTATACGGAAGATAAAGATTCTAGCTTTTTAAGCATATTACGCCATCAGCATACTTTTTGGGAAAAAGTAATTGGTGAGCCTGTAGTTAAAAAGATAGCATTTCACTCTAAAATCCCCGTATTATTCTTACCCCAATAATTCTTCATCAACGTTCACCTTTAAACTATTACAATGAAAAATATATTAATACCTACAGACTTTTCAGATAATGCATGGAATGCATTATTATATGGTATTTCTTTCTTTGACAAAACGCACTGCACCTTTCATATTGTTCATATAAACGCTATCGACACTAATGTTAGCGGTGAAGCAGCCATGTACATAGCACCAGAAATTTTAGAGGACACCGTATTGGCCGAAAGCAAAGAACAGCTTAAAACGCTCAGTAAAAAAATAGAGCAACTACCTTTAAACGTTAAACATGAGTTTCATTTTAAAGCTATCTATGGTTTTTTAACAGATCAACTAAAGGAATTGGTCAAGAAAAAGAACATTGACCTTATTGTTATGGGTACTAAAGGTGCTTCTGGTCTTAAATCTGTATCTATAGGTAGTAACACGGGTAATGTTATTACAAAAGTAGCATGTACTCTTTTAGCGGTACCGGAAGATGCGACTTATGAAAAAGTTGAAGAAATTGGTTTTCCTTCAGATTTAAATTTAGCGTATGATATTACGATACTGGATACCATAAAAGATATTGTCTTATTAAAAAAAGCTGCGCTTCGTTTATTATATGTTTCTAGCAAAGGAGAAGAACTGAACCAAAATCAAAGTAAAATCAAAAATTTGCTATTAGACTTCTACAAGGATACTGCATGCACATTTCATAAAGTAACTGGAAAAAAAATAGATGAATCCGTACAATGTTTTACGGAAAGTAGAAATTTAGATATGCTCATTATGGTCGCTAAAAACCTTAATTTTCTAGAGCGTATTTTATTTAGACCTACTGTTGAAAAGATTAGCTATCATACCAAAGTACCATTTTTAGTGATACATGAATAACAATGACTTATAAATAATATTGAGCCTATATTTAGATATGCTGTTTTATCGCAATTCTTATATCTTCAACAGGCATTACACCTGTATGTCGCCATTGGGGGGTTCCACTCTTAAAGAGTATTAAGGTAGGGACACCCTTTATTTTATATCTTTTTACAATTCTCTTTTTTAATTCTACATCTATTTCTAAGTAGTTTAAACCAGTATGGA
>NZ_JBDVOT010000114.1:0-3644 GCF_039968975.1 Maribacter sp.
AACAGGTATGGATACTCGTATTGGGTACCCTAACGAGCACTTAGCAGGTGATTCTGATGAAGAAGTTGCTAGTCCGTTATACGCAACAGCTGTTGGACTTTTAATGAATGCCATTAAAAATCAAGAGAAGTTGAAGTTAACGCAAGAAGAGATTTTACAAGAACAGCAACTAGGAGAAGAGGAAGAATTGGTTTACGCAAATCAAGATACAGAAGCGGTGGCCCGTCCTAACTTGCATAAAGAGAGAAAATCTGTTTTTGATAAGTGGTCTGAAAAATTGAAAGAATTTTTAGATAACGCAGAGTAATAAGCATAGCATAAGAGAATACATAACCAGTAATAATTAGAATATGAGTAAGAACAGCGAATTTGATAATATCTCCTTTGATTTGCCAAAGAATCAAAGCAACGTTATAAAAGTCATTGGTGTAGGTGGCGGTGGTAGTAATGCCATTAATCACATGTTCCAAGCAGGAATTAACGGAGTTGATTTTGTAATCTGTAATACAGATTCTCAAGCATTAGACAATAGTCCGGTGCCCAACAAAATACAATTAGGTGTATCATTAACAGAAGGTTTGGGTGCTGGTGCCAATCCTGAAGTAGGTGAACAGGCTGCCATGGAAAGCATGGAAGAGATTAAAGGTATGTTGGATACAACTACAAAAATGATCTTCATTACTGCTGGTATGGGTGGGGGGACAGGAACTGGTGCTGCTCCCGTAATTGCCAAGTTTGCAAAAGAAATGGATGTTCTTACTGTTGGTATCGTTACCATGCCGTTTCAATTCGAAGGTAAAATGAGAGTTGAACAAGCGCAACGTGGTATTGAAAAGTTGCGAAATAATGTCGATTCGCTGATCGTCATTAATAACAATAAATTAAGAGAAGTATACGGTAACCTTGGTTTTAAAGCTGGTTTCTCTAAGG
This sequence comes from Maribacter sp., assembly GCF_039968975.1. Classification (GTDB taxonomy): domain Bacteria; phylum Bacteroidota; class Bacteroidia; order Flavobacteriales; family Flavobacteriaceae; genus Maribacter. The sequence goes on from NZ_JBDVOT010000114.1 coordinate 931, forward strand.
CTGATGAAGTATTGGCAACGGCTGCTAGAGGTATTGCAGAAGTTATTACACATCACTATACACAAAATATAGATTTACGTGATGCTAAAACAGTACTGTCAAATAGTGGTACTGCTATAATGGGATCTGCTATTTCTTCTGGTTCTGCTAGGGCTAATGAAGCGATCATGAAAGCATTGGATTCTCCGTTATTGAACGATAACAAAATTCAAGGAGCTAAAAACGTATTGTTATTAATTGTTTCTGGAGCACAAGAAATCACAATCGATGAGATTGGTGAAATCAATGACCATATTCAAATAGAAGCTGGGTACGGTGCAAACATTATTATGGGTGTTGGTGAAGATGAAAGCTTAGGTGAGGCTATTGCTGTAACAGTAATTGCTACGGGTTTTAATATTGAGCAACAAGATGATATCGTAAATACCGAGTCAAAGAAAATTATTCATACGTTAGAAGAAGGTCAACGTGCAGAAGCAATGTTGTTATCTAACCAAAAAACCGTCCATACTTTAGAAATGGATGATGAGGAAGAGGAGGTAAAACAAGTCAAACCCGTAAAAAAGTATGAGTTCGTTGAGGAAGAAGATTTTGACTTGATACCTACAACGAACTATATTAAAAATTTCAATGTTTTTTACGAGGAAGTGTTAGCTGAAAATGTTTCTGAAGAAGATTTTGTCATCGTTGATGCACCATCGTCTTTTAGAGATATGGAAGTTGTTGATCCAGAAGAATTACAAGTAGAAGATCAAGAAGATCAATTTACAGTTGATTTTGAGCCTTCTTCAAGAGATGAGGAGGAGAAAGAGAATGTAATCATGTTTGATTTACATGATGAAGTAAAGGATATTGATGTTAAAGAAAGCATTGAAATCGTACCGGTATTGGAGTACAATAAGAATGGTGAAAAACGCTATAGCTTAGACGACTACATGCAGTTAGAAAGTAAATTAACTGGTGCAAAGTCTAAAGCAGAGGAATTTGAGCCTAAAGTTGTTGAAGATGAGTTGGTATTTGAAAGAAAGACAGTAGCTCCAAGTAGAGAACCTAGTCCAGAAGAGCCTTTGGATCCAATGGAAACTCCTATAGAAGAACTATTGAGAGATAGAGCTGATGAGCGTAGAAGAAAATTGAAAGATTTCAATTATAAGTTCAAAAACAACGCACCTACCAGTTATGACGAGAAAAAGCCGGCATATCAAAGACAGGGAGTTGATTTAAATGAAAGCTCAAGAGAGAAAAAGATTTCTAGAACCTCTTTAAGTGGGGATAGTAATGATGATATTCAGTTGAGATCTAATAACTCATTTTTACATGATAATGTAGACTAATAGCAGTCTCACAATATTTTTTAAACCCGAAAACTAATATAGTTTTCGGGTTTTATTTTTTATCTTCGCAGACCAAAATAAAAGAGATATGGCTTTACAGCAAAGAGTAATGGAACAGTTGAAATTGGCAATGAAAGCAAAGGATTCTGTGGCACTAGAATCGCTTAGAGCTATTAAATCTGCATTGTTGGTAGCAAGTACAAGTGGAGGTGAAGAAATTACCGAAGATGAAGAAATACAGATTGTGCAGAAATTGGTAAAACAGAGAAAAGATAGTGCTGCTATTTTTATAGAACAAGGTAGACAAGACCTTGCTGATCCAGAATTAGCACAGATTGCTGTAATAGAGCAATTTTTACCTGAACAACTTACTGAAGAAGAGGTAGAAAAAGTAGTCGTGCAAACAATTGATGCTATCGGTGCTTCAGGAATGAAGGATATGGGTAAAGTTATGGGTATTGTTTCTAAAGAACTAGCTGGTCAAGCAGATGGTAAGTTGATTTCTACAATTGTAAAAAAGAAGTTAGCATAACATAGATTAGGGTTAAAGTGTTTTTAATTTTGGTAATTGAACACTGAATACTGAATATTGAGAAACGGCCTCGTGGCGCAACTGAATAGCGCATCAGATTTCGGCTCTGAGGGTTGGGGGTTTGAATCCCTTCGAGGTCACTAGGTTTCAAAGCCACATCTTAAAAGGTGTGGCTTTTTTGTATTTTAGTGATTATTATAATTGGGTGAGTTGGTATTACCTATTTATAGTGGTAATGTATAGGTGTCAAATTGCCTAGTAATAATGTAATTTTCATTTTTTGTTGTTGGTTGTGCTGAAAATGGAGATGGTATTTGCATATAGTATCTGTAGAATTAATTTTGGCTAGGGTTTTAAACGATTGATTATAGTTATTGATTAATGATATGCTACGCTCAAAGTAGGAAGAATTTCATATAGTATATATGAGTAACAATTAAAATCAATCTTTTTTTACTTATGTTTTTTACTGTTGTATGAGTATAAATACTAAAACTGCATTGTTATTATATATTGTTAGCGTTTTTTTAGGTCTTAATATATATTATAATGAGGAACTGAAACTTCTTTTTAGAGTATCTAATGTTGTTCGGATAAGAGAAATATAAACCAGTTTAATAGTGGATGTCTGTAATGTGTAATGCGGTAATCATTGTTGTTCAATTTTCACCTGATTTTGTACTTCTGCAACCTAGTCAAAATCATGCAGTTATGATTAGGTCAAAAAACTTTCAATATTTTCTTTCAAAAAGTCTTGCGGTATTAGGAATAGTGTGTACATTTGCACCCCGCAAACGAGGAAGATAATATCAGAATCGGGAGTTGGAAAAGGTTCTTAGATATGTTGT
>NZ_JBDVOT010000115.1:0-4550 GCF_039968975.1 Maribacter sp.
TTAGAAGAGCTTATGTAAATGTTGGTAAACAATATAGATACAATAAGGTAAGAAATAATAGAGCTACCATTTACAGAAATGATAAGCGAGTTGCAGTAAGAAATAACAACTTTAGAAGTAACAGAACTGTTTCTAAAAGAGATAATGGTTTAAGAACGAACAGAACGTTGGCTTCTAATAGTAAAACAAGAGCAAATAGAAGTTCAACCGTAAATAGATCTACTACTGTAAGACGTAGTAATACCAATAGCGGTAGAACAACACAAAGTAGAAAAGTTACAAGAAGTAATAACTCTGCAGTGCGTACATCACCAAACAGAACGGTTACTAAAAGAGAAGTAAGCCGTACACCAAGAAGTACCACTGTAAAAAGAACTACTACGTACAAAAAACCGGTAAGCAGAAGTTCTAATACTAGAACTGCAACAAATACCAGAACTCAACGCAGCACTGTAACTAAAAAAGCGACTAGTAGCCCGTCTAGAAGTACGGTTAGTAGAAGCTCAAGTTCAAGATCAGTAAGTAAAGCTCCTTCTAGAAGCTCAAGTTCAAGAACAAGTTCAGCAGCTAAAAGTAGCAGAAGATATTAAAATAAGTTTTTAGGTTGGTTAGTTGTAAGGCGCCGTAGTGATTTATTCACTGCGGCGCTTTTTCTGTTACTATTGCATATCGTTTGTGGGAAATAGTTTTGTAAACTTTTTTGGTAAATCAGATTCAATACACATTTCTTCATTAGTGACAGGATGTTGAAACCGAAGCGACCGCGCATGTAAATACAATCCTTTTCGCTTTAATTGTAACCCTTCTAAAAAATAAGTAGCATCTCCTAATATCGGGTTTCCAATTGACAATAAGTGCTTTCGTAATTGATGCCGCCTACCTGTATGCGGGCTCAACTTTACCAAATTCAGAAATAAAAATCGTTCTGAAACGATTGATGCTACAACTTCAAAAGAAGACATTGAGGGTTTGCCATCTATTTCACTATTTATGATTCCATTGGTTTCCATTTTACCAATGGTAACCGCGTAGTATTCTTTGGTTATATTCTTAAATTCAAATAACTGATTAAGATTTATAATCATGCTATTTGTCTTACCTACTAATAGCAGACCTGTTGTAGCATAATCTAAGCGATGAACAGGTTGCGGAATAGCAGCATCAATAGCGAAACTTTTTTTTAAATTTTGAGGCAGTGCATTTGCAATGGTTTTGAATCCGTTACCGCTAACCAATATGCCTGCAGGTTTATTTATAATAGCCAAATACTCATCTTCATAAACTACATCTAGCTTTAAAACAAGTCGTGTCTTAGTTTTATTTTCCGGTAATTGATGGTATGCAATTTCTTCTCCACCAATAATCATAGTAGCAGTGGTAGCAATAGCGCCATTGACCAAAATCAGATTTTTCTTGATAGCCTTCTTCAAGGCAGACTTTGTCTTAATGCTTTCAAACACCCCTACCCCATATTCCTGCAACCGTAAAGGAGTCGCATTCTCGGGCACATGATGTATTTCTTTTAGCTGCATGATAAGTATTCAAAGTTAATCAGGTTTTAGCAGATATCTAAACAATTCATTTTAGGACTATTAAAATAATGTAGTGAGTTAATCAAACTTACCATTTAAGTTTATTTTTCTGGTCATAATCAATCTACCTATAAACAAACCTCATGAAAAAAATTAATCATAAAATTCTAAGACAATTAATTATTCTTGCCTTAATTCTTTTTTTAGGAGGATTGATTATTAAATATATGCTACCATACATGTCCGGTATTCTAGGTGCACTTACCCTTTATGTAGTATTAAGAAAATGGATGTTAAAATTAATCAACAAAGGAGTAAAAAGATCATGGGCATCAATGTTACTTATTTTAGCAGCATTCATTGGTATTTTTATACCTATTACAGGTGCAGGTTTTATGCTAAGTTCACAATTGAGCGATTTCGCTGATAAATCTGAACAAGTAACCAAAGCTTTTAAAGACCAAGTCTCTAAAGTAGAAAAATATATTGGTTATGATATTTCATCTACCATAGACCCTGAGCAAGCATCTGGTTGGCTAACAGATAACATGCAAGGTTTTGCCAATAGCACTTTCAATATTTTTATCTCATTAGGTATTTTATTGTTTTTACTGTATTACATGTTAAAGAGTCCAAAGCAATTAAAAGAATCGTTGTTAGAGTATATTCCATTAAGTAATAAAAATCTAGTAGTCTTAGGCAAGGAAATTGATAGCGTAGTACGTTCTAATGCCATTGCAATTCCCTTGGTTGCACTTGCACAAGGAATTATAGCATTAATAGGATTTTACATTTTCGGCGTAGAAAATCCGCTGTTCTGGTTCGTAATAGTAACAATTGGTTCCATGATTCCTTTTATTGGAACCTTCATAGGTATTTTTCCGGTGTTTGTATTAAGTCTTGCCAGTGGCGAAGACTTTCAAGCCTGGGGAGTTCTAATTTATGGAGTTACCGTTGTAGCAATGACAGATAATTTAATCAGACTTTTTGTTCTCAATAAATTAGATAGCACTCACCCATTAATCACTTTAATAGGAGTTTTAATAGGTATTCCTTTATTTGGATTTGTTGGTCTAATTTTTGGTCCGTTAATCATTAACCTATTCTTGATTATAGTAAAAATATACAAGCAACAATATGGTATTCAAAAACCGAACAAACAAAGAGCACAGCAAATTTAATTAGCGACTTAAGTATTTACTTAAAAAGCCATAAACATCTTCAGATATTTTAAACCTATACAGTACGCCAACATAAAAAACAATCATCAAAACGCTTTTAAGTACAATATTAATTAACGGATGAAAAGAGAAATTAAAAGCAGAAAAAATAGCCGCTACAACAATTAACAGGGCAAGCACTTTAAAGGTTTCATTAGTAAATGGCAGTATTTTAAATTTTGTTTTCACATAGCCCAACTTCAATGTATTATAGATAAAAAAGGCACTAAAACTAGCGATAGCCGCACCGTTTATACCGTAATTGGGAATCAGCCATAGATTAAATACTATGGCAAGCACCGCCAATAAAACTCCAAAAAACAAAATAGAACGATAATAATCTGAGTTGAATAAAATAGAATTATTATTCCCCAACAATGCATCATACACCTTTACCAAACCTACCCAGAAAACAATCATGAATCCGCCAGAATACTTTTCTGGTAATAGTTCATAAAGTTCATTTAAATTTAAAAGAATAAGTAAGAAAAGAATACCAGAAACAATAAACAAAGTCAATGAACTTTTCTGATATAATTGTGCTAGTGCAGAGTTATCATTATTATTTAGGTAAGTTGCCGTTAGCGGATACGTTATTTGATGCATTGCCCTAGAAGGCACTGCTATGGTTGAAGCAATAAACCCTGCTACGGAATAAAAAGCGACATTTTCAAGTTCAAGAAAGTTGTTCAGCATTACTTTATCGACCTCCATTAAAACAATAGCTGTAGAGCCACCCAATATAATCAGCGCACTATACTTAACTATGGTCTGCCAATTTTTAGGGAGCGTAAAATTCAATTTAGGTTTACGCACCGTATATGCATACAATTTCATGATTAGTGTACGTACAAGATAAAAACCTACTAAAGCATTGATAAAAAATTCAATATCAATGACTTTAAAATATAAAAGTAGTAGTAATATGGTCTGACCTATTCTACAAAAAATCTCTTTCATAAAATTGCCGAACATAGATTTCATTCTAATTCTTGCCCAAGCATAAAAAACTTCAAAATATGCCATTGCCATACCTACTAAAAAGATATGCCATACATAATCTTTAACCACATCATTCTGCCTAGAAAGTAAGTTTCCAATAGCATCGTTTGCCAAATAACTTAGCAAGGCAACCGGAATTATTAATACCAAGGGAAGTAACAACATTAAAGTCAGAAATGAATTCTGACTTTGATTAGTATTAAAACTGGAGTAAAATTTCACTAAGCTATTAGGGACACCAAATGCAAGAATAGGCATAAGCACCGCGGATACAGATAATATTACCTGTATTAATCCATAATTACTTGGCTGCATAAAATTGGTATACAAAAACAAGGTATTGGCCGCCCCTATTGCAAAACCAAAATAGGTTACAATAGTATTGTTCAATGATTGTTTAACTACGATGCCCATTAAATATATTCAACCAATTTACGGGTGAGCTCCCTTCTACTGTATTGCTCAATATTACTTGAGGTTGTTTGCAATTCTCCTTTTTGAAATTGCTGGAACCAACTTAAAAGTACGTTTTTAAGTTCAATCTCATCAGAATACTCAAATACCTGACCGGTTTCAGTTTTAGTTACAATACTAGCTACTTTCCAATTTTTAGGACCAACTCCCAAAATAGGTCTTTTTGCAGCCATATATTCAAATAACTTACCTGGTATTATACCTATGGTATCTTGAGAATCTATCTCTACCAACAATAAAACTTGTGATGCCTTTTGATATGCCAACGCATCTTTATGAGACACATAGCCTACAATCTCAATATAGTCTTGCAAGCCCTGTT
>NZ_JBDVOT010000116.1:0-21375 GCF_039968975.1 Maribacter sp.
TCTATGGTGATTTACTAAAACTCTACAATTATTATGGCTTGCCCAAAGAGGACCGTCATAATTCACCATAGTTTCCCAGAAGCTTAAGTCACAAAGATGAGTCACGTCAAGAATTAGTCCTAGTCGTTCTATTTCTTTTAGAAGTTCTCTTCCTTTGGTTCCAATACCGCCAACTGAATTTGTTCCGTGAGCATAAGTACCCGGACCATAATGCGCTGGACCAATAGCTCTTAAGCCCGAATCATAAGCTTTCTGTAGGTATGAGATGTCAATGATAGAATCTGCTCCTTCCAGGCTTAGTAAATAACCAATAGGTTTTTTCTCTTCATTTGTTTGCCAAAGAGTTAAATGGTCTTCTAGTTGAGCTTTGTTAGTGATTTGAGTCATTTCACCGGCTGCCTCCATGCTTTTATACCATGCAAGCTGCCCTTGTGTATGTGCCCAAGCTTGCTGGGGTGATTTCCATCCTGGTAAGGTATTGTCCTTATGCACATATCTAGCAATTTGAGTTGCCATACAAAGTCCTACATTTCCTCTGCGCATAGCTTTCAAAGAAACGGTATTGTTACCACGGCCAGGCTTGTCGGTTAAACCTTGTTCACTTTTTCTAATTTCTTCAATAGACCAGGTAAGGTCTCTATTCCAGTCCATCGCATTCATGGAAAGGTCTAAATGGGCATCAAATATAAACATGCTTAAATAGTAGATTTTTGAGTTCTGGCAGTTACCGGCCAATAGTCAATAACGGTGTTGTTTTCTATCACAGTTAGTGTATCGTATTTTGCCACCGTTGGGCAAATATGCTTTGGTACGGCATAATGGACATCACTAACTTCAGGAATGGTAAGATCATCATACTCTACCACCAAATGTTCTTCAGACTGGCTTATTTGTTTGCTATGTTTTAAGTCTAGAAATTCTACACGAGGAAAAGGCATTTCTGGAGCAATAGATTTGTGACCAAGGTCAAAACACAGAATGCCGGTAGTAGGTTTACTCAAAATTCTTGTAAAAAGTACGGCAGCTGGCAAGAATTTCATTTCCGGAAATTGGTTACTATATACGGAATCCCAAAGAAGTGTAGTGCCAGGGCTAGCGTCAACATCTTTTCGTTTACAATGAAAAGGAAACGTTGGCGACCCACCTGCAACTATTTTTGGGCTGCGTAAGTTTTTATCTTCAATACTTTTCTTTAAGTCGATAACCGCTTCAAAAGCTGTATTGCAATCTTGCTCTCTTATTATGGGGTCTGAATTACGTAAATGACCATCGTAAACGTGAAGTCCTTCTGCAATTAAATTTGAATGTTCATGTAATTGAATATATAGTTCTAAAGCATTGTGATCGGGTATAATTCCCGTGCGGTTCATACCATTATTAATATCTACCCAAAGCGAAATATGTATGTTGTGCGATTTAGCCAATTCATTTAGAATAGTAAGCGTTCTAGAATTGTCTGCAAGAGTAGAAAATTGTGTGTTCGGGTATTTTTTAATCAACTCAATAAAACGTTGTGCATTGGCACCAACAGGCTGCATGGCTAGCAATACATCTGCTGCATTGCAGTCGCCAAGTAATTCAGCTTCAGAAATAGTGGCACATTTAAATTTATGAATTCCCGCTGCCATTTGCATCTTAATGATATTGGCGTTTTTATATGTTTTAACATGCGGGCGTAGTCTCTTTACATCACCGATCATAGAAATCATCAAATTAATATTGTGTTGAATTCTATCAGGATATACTAGTAAAGATGGGGAAATTACTTCCTCTGGGTGGTGAATGGAATACCAATTTTCGTTTGTCATAATTGTTAATGATGTAATTCAAAATGAGCTTCGATTTCTACAGGAATTCCTCCTGGTAAAATCATTCCTACGGCACTACGAACACCTACGCCATTATCGGGGCCAAAAATATCTGCCATTAATTCGCTAAAACCATTAATGACCAAAGGCTGTTGACCAAAGTCAGGAGTGGAATTTACCATACCCAATGTTTTTACAATTCTTTTGATTTTATCGATATCACCAAAATGAGTCTGTATGGTAGAAAGCATGGTCAGGGCAACTTGTCTAGCGGCAACTTTAGCCTCTTCCGTAGTCATATCATGACCGACTCTACCTACAATTAGTGATCCATCATCTTGCATAGGACCCTGACCAGAAATGTATAAAAAATGGTCAACGACTAAAACAGGTTTGTATAGCCCTGCAGGAGGTGGGGCAGGAGGTAAGATTAACCCTAGTTCCTTAATTTTTTCAGATGGTTTTTTTTGCATATTTATAATTTTTTAGATGAAGGCGTTAATAGCTAAAACACCGATTAATCCCATAATACCAACAGTAGTTTCCATCACTGTCCAGCTTTTTAAAGTGTCGTTCACAGATAGGTTAAAGTATTCTTTAAATAACCAAAAACCGGTATCGTTAACATGAGATAACATTAAACTACCAGAACCGATTGCCAGTACCATCAATTCAGGACTAACACCCGTACCTTGAACAAGAGGTAGAACAATACCGGCAGCGGTTAAGCCTGCAACGGTTGCAGAACCAACGCAAACGCGAATTACCGTAGCAATCAGCCAAGCTAAAACTAACGGAGAAATAGAAGATTGTTCTAAAATACCACCAATATATACACTTACTCCACTATCGATAAGAACTTGTTTTAATGCACCCGATCCAGCAATAATCAACAGTACCATAGTAATACCGGTAATAGCACTACCAACAGAATCCATGACTTCTTTCATGCTTTTACCGCGACCTAAACCTAACGTGTAAATAGCGACTAATACTGCTATGAGCATGGCAATAGCAGGGTTGCCCATAAAAACTAATATTTTGGTAAGAAAGAAATCTGTAGGTAATAAAAGCTTGGCCAATGCAGAAATGGCAATAAGAATTACAGGTAAAAGTGCACTTATAATACTGTTTGCCATACTGGGCATTTCCTCTTCTTTAATAATTACAGGGTTTAGAAATTCTTTTAGAGGTGTAGCATTAATACCTTTTAGGGTTCTTGAAAGTAACGGTCCGGCAACGATAATTGCGGGTATGGCTACTATGATGCCATATAATAAAGTTTTACCTATATCTGCGTTGAACATAGTTGCAAGAGCAGTTGGTGCAGGGTGTGGAGGTAGATAACCGTGTGTTACCGATAAAGATGCTAGCATGGGTAAACCTACATATAAAAGAGGTAGACCGGTTGCAGCTGCAATAGTGAAAACCAGAGGGACCAAAATGACAAAACCTACGGAGTAAAACATAGGTATACCAACAATGAAGCCTGTTAGCACGACTGCCCATTGTATGTTCTTTTTTCCGAATTTCTCTACTAATTTGGTGGTAATACGCTGCGCTGCGCCACTATCAGCAACCAATTTGCCTAGCATGGCACCAAGACCTAAAATAATAACAAGAAAACCTAGAATATTACCAATACCTTTTTGAATGGAATCGACAACGCTAATGGGCTCCATTCCTTCAGCAATACCAACGAATAAAGAAACGATGATAAAGGTGATAAAAGCATTTAATTTGAATTTGGCAATGAGAATGAATAGGAGAAGAATTCCTATAATAACAATGAGTAGTGGCATATTTAATAGAGTTGTTTAGTTGATTCTCTAAATATACCATAAAAAAAAAGCTCATCATATTTTAACTAAATACGATGAGCGTAATCTTTAAAGTTCTATAATTTATCTGTCATTTCTGGTGAAATAACTTTGTAGACCAATCCTGCTAAAATAGCGCCAACTATAGGTGCCAGCCAAAATAACCAAAGCTGATCTAAAGCCCAATCGCCAACAAAAAGTGCTTGACTTGTACTACGAGCAGGGTTAACAGATGTATTTGTTACGGGAATACTGATCAAGTGAATCAAGGTAAGGCAAAGTCCAATTGCTAAACCTGCAAAACCTCTTGGAGCTTTTGTGTAAGTGGATCCCAGAATTACGAATAAGAATATAAATGTCATTACTACCTCTATAATCAGAGCAGAGGTCATACTATATCCTCCTGGTGAATGTTCACCATAACCGTTAGAGGCAAAACCGCCAAGAACGAAATCGGATTTACCTGAAGCAATAAGAAAGAGTATTGCAGCGCCCGCAATACCTCCCATTAATTGGGCAACGATATAAGGGAAAACATCTTTGCCTTCAAAACGACCGCCTATCCAAACACCTATGGTTACGGCCGGATTTAAATGACAACCAGAAATATGACCAATTGCGTATGCCATGGTAACGACGGTTAAACCGAAAGCTAAAGAGACGCCAACGAAGCCAATACCCATTTCCGGAAATCCTGCGGCAAGTACGGCACTACCGCAACCACCTAATACCAGCCATAAGGTGCCGATAAATTCTGCAATAAATCTTTTCATTTTAATAAGGTTTAATTGTGTACTAGTTTAGAAACTAAAAATTAATATAAGTCACAATATTTTAGATTTATTTTAAGAATTTTCATACAATATATATTGCGTAAATGTATTCTTATATGATTATTTAAATATTTGATTTAGAAATGAAAAATGAGATGAAGAAACGTATGAGGGTATACTTATTCTATATAATCTGCCAGTTTCTGAGGTCCTTCCAAAAGTATACGAACAACGCGAAGAGTGCCATCATCGGTAGTGTTTATTTGCCATTTGATCAGAGAGATATTGCCATTTTCAATTTCAATACCTGTTATGCTTCTTGGATGAACGCAGCTACCATCATTAAATAAGGGGATATCGCCAGGTTCAGGAAAGCGCGGTCTATGCGTATGACCAACAATAGTAACTTTTGAGTTATTCTTTAAAATCCACTTTTTTGTACGTCGCTCAACTTTTATAAGTTCGGTATAGTTTCTAGCAGGAGATGTTGGATCGGCTATGCCCCAAACTTGAAGAGGTTTCCAAAGAATTCTAACTAAAAATCTACCTACCCGCCAAAACCTGTAATTCCACCAATCTGCTTGGTGGCCGTGGGTGAGAAAAACTTCTTGTTGAGTTTCTTGATGTTTTAAAATAAGAGCTTCATGATATTTAATACCTTCAAAAAGAGATTTGTCTTTATCATCAATAGGCTCAAAGTAACTAGATAAATGCTTCTTTACATAAGCTTCATCTTTATAGACCATATCATGATTTCCCCAAATCATATGTAATCTTTGCTCTAAATGAAATTGCTTTAAAAGCTTGAAAACATTTTTATGAGCCTCAAAAATAGATTCGAAATGAATGTTCTCCCAAAGTTCATCGCCGTCACCAAGTTCACAGTAGTCAAACCCTTGTGAGTGGTAGAATTGTAAGGCGTGAAAATAGATGTTTCTGTTGTTAGCGAAATCATCGGCAAAACTGTTGTCTCCCCTATGGCAATCACTGAAAAGTATGAATTTAGAAGCATCGTCAAACGGAATAACTTTGGCGTTTTTATAAGCTCTATTAAGTCTACTATCCGATGACATGGATTAATTTTCGTTAAATATCCGAAAATCAAGTCAACCGCAAGACTTAGTGAGCTAAAAAAATATGGTATGTTTTGTAACTTTACCCCAAATTAGTAGACTAACTCAACCATGGGAAAGCACGAGAGAAAGATAATGCCGGTAAAGCACCTCATAAGTTTTGAAAAACTTCTACAGAAGTATGATGAACATTTAAAGGGCGATGATCCTTTTTTGGCGGCTACGGCCGAACGTATTTTGTCTATTGAGAAGGGTTTTCCAGAACTACGAGATGGTTTTTCAGATTTTACATTATTAGAAAAGAACAAAGACCTTATAAATAGAATTTTACAGGATACATTTACAGAAGCTTTAAGTGGTAATGAGATAAAGGTAGCAACCTTGCCTTATCAAGATATGATCATAAAGTCTTCTAATCGTTTTCAGAAAATAATTGAAGAGGCTGGTGAAGACTATGAACCAGAGTTAAGAAACGTAAGCGATGATATGGATTATATCATGAGCTGTGTAGTGGTTTTAAATTATTATTATGGTTATCATATAGATTTTAGCCGTCCTTATTTTTATGATATTCCAGATGCCAATGGAGTTATGCGTCATTACCGTATATTGTACAATGCAGATTTTATTGATGTTATACCTACGGAGCGTGCAAAAGAAATTACACAAAAAGATGTAGATGAGCTTTTGGCTAGTCCAAACGATATAAAACTTTGGATGGAAAAAATACCACCGGAAAGTTTTATATCTAAAGGTTTTGTAATTGCCAATCTGTTCGATGTTACCATGGAACAGGCAATCTCAAATATTAAGACAAAATTAATTTCTAAGGATACTATACAGCCTAAGAATTTCATGCATGATCTGCAGGAAACTTTTAAGTCGTTCTTTAGACTGCCAAATATTAAAGTTGGTTTTGCTTCGTTTGATGCTAAAAAAGATGAATTTGAAGAGGTTGCAGGAATGGGGTTTGATAGCTTTCTTTTAGGAGGGCTACATCACATTGATTGTAAAAGTGCCTTGTGTGCAGATTCTTATGATAAGCTGATAGATCACAACTCGTATTTTACCATCACCGATATGAATCGTATGGTAGAACAGTCAGGTAATATGAATCCCTATAAGGGACTTAAGGAACAAGGGATACAAAGTGCCATTTTTGCTCCTATAGCTTATGAAAATAACCTTTTAGGGGTTTTGGAAATTGTATCTAAAAAGAAGGGGGTACTTAACGGAGTAAATGCTCAAAAGTTAGATGATGTTTTACCATTTATAGTTTCTGCCGTTGTTCGTGCCAAGAATGAAGAAAATAATAGAATAGATGCTATAATTCAAAATGAATGTACTTCTGTTCATTCTTCGGTATATTGGAAGTTTCAAGAAGAGGCGAAAAAATTCATGATAGATGAAGCGGATGGGAAATCACCATCTTTTAAAGAAATTGTATTTAAAGATGTCTTTCCCTTATTTGGTCAAATAGATATTAAGGATTCTTCCCAAGCTAGAAATTTAGCTATTCAGCGAGATTTAATGATTCAGCTTTCAGAAATTGATAATGTGCTTAATATTGCAGTAAAAAAATGGAATCTTCCCATATATGAGGAGTTGATCTTTAGGGTGAATAATCATTTAGATAGTATAAAGGAAATGCTTTATACGAATAGTGAACAAGCTATTTTTGATTTTGTTCATGATGAAATATCTCCTGTTTTTGAACACCTTAAAAAATCTAATAAGGATATAGAAAAGCATATTTTAAAGTATGAGTCTAAAATTGATATGGGCACAGGGTCATACTATGATCATAGAAAGAACTATGATGAAAGTGTAACATTGATCAATAAAAAGCTTTCTTCGGTCATTGATAAAAGGCAAGAAAGTGCACAAGCAATGTTTCCTCATTATTACGAGCGTTACAAAACAGACGGCGTAGAGCATAACATGTATATTGGTTCTTCAATTTCAGAAAGTAAAGAATACAATTCGCTATATTTTAATAATTTAAGATTGTGGCAATTACAAGTAATGTGTGAAATGGAAAATACGCATTATGCTTTAAAGCCAAAATTACCAGTACCGTTAGATGCGGCCTCTTTAATATTGGTATATAACACATCGTTATCTATTCGATTTAGAATGGATGAAAAACAATTTGATGTAGATGGTACGTATAATGCTCGTTATGAAGTAATTAAAAAGAGAATTGATAAGTCTTATATAAAAGGTACCGATAAAAGGTTAACTCAGAAAGGTGTGTTGTCTATTGTGTATTCACAAAAGAAAGATGAACTAGAGTATTTAAGATACATTAAATTTTTAAGGTCCAAAGGTTGCTTTACCAACAAAATAGAAATTGTAGAGTTAGAGGGGTTACAAGGTGTTTCTGGCTTAAAGGCTATACGTGCAGAGATTCTTTATAAAAGAGAGCAAGAACCTGAGAAGACATATACTTATGAAGATCTTATGGATGCTTTAAAAGAATAACACCTGGCTCAATAATTCTATTTTTCGATCTGGACCAAAGAATTTAAACGAAACGGCAAACGCTATTACGGAAAGGATCATACCGATCATGAAAATGGTATAGGTCCAACGCAGTAATGAATACTTTCTATTCAGTACAATACCAAGAAAATAAAGATCCTTGGTTAGAGATGTATATATGTAATCTTTATCCTTTAGCATTTCTTGAATAGCCCATTCATACTCACTTAAGGCCATTTTATGAAAGTTTCCAAAAAACAAGAGGTTTACATTTTTGTTGGCTACGTCTTCTTTGGTAAACTCGCCACTGGTAACATTAGGTCTGGTAGCTAATACTGCTAATACCATAGAAACCACACTAAAGAATACGAAAATTACTGTTGGGTAAATTAAATAGTCGTTAGATGGGTTGTCTAATTTAGGGATAAGGTTAGACAACGCTAATGATATGATAATGGCATTTACAGAAAGTAAAATATTTGCTTTTGTATCTGCAATATCACTAAGGGTAATATGGTTTTTTAGGGTTACACGGTATAGGGTCTGTATACCACGATCCGGACTTTCACTTTTAAACTGGGCTTTTAGTTTTTCTTTTTTAGCAAGTTTTTTTTCAGATTTTTTGTCCTTTATGAGCTTTCTTAAATTTTTATCCTTTTTTTCAAGCCAATGCTCTTTAGCGTAATCTGTATAATACTGGTGGTCTATTCTAAATACTTGAATATTGAGTTCTAGCCAATCTTTTTGCTTGTAGTTCTTTAATCCAAGTAGTTTAAGTTCTTCACGTAAAAGATCAGAAGTTTCAAGATAGCTGCTTTGTGCAAAATGAGAAGAATCTGCATCGCGTATAATCTCATCCATTAAATTGGTTGGCTTTGCATTCCATTTAGTGGCTAGTATGCAAGATTTTACCTTCTCTATTCTTTCTTTGTCGTATCCTTCTTTTGTCAAAAAATCTTCCGCAATTTCACAGCTACTTTCTTCGTGATTGGCGGTGCCCTTTGTGTAGCCAGTATCATGTAACCAGGCAACTAAAACAAGAAGTTCCTTATCCTGATCGGATAGAGAACATGATTCCAGTAATTGTTTAGTACTTTTAACGACTCTTTGGGTATGTCTTAGATTATGGTATAAAAACTTCTTATCCAGATGATTGGTAAGTAAGTCATTTACAAACTGTTGTGTATTATCTAAGATTTTTGACATGGAAAAATTGGTTTCAAATACCCAAATTACAAAATTTTAAAGATGGGCAACGTTACTATGAAAAAATTATATGCATATCTGTCGGTTTTTATATTCATTACTAGTTGTGCTACTTATAATACCAAGTATGTAGATGAAAAATATGCTATAGATGTAAATGATGAAAAAGAGATATCACATACCTTTTATTTGATTGGAGATGCTGGTTTGTCACCTATGGGAGGAATGAATCCCGCTCTGAAAATTTTTAAGAATAGATTAGACAGGGCAGATGAGAATAGCACGGCTATTTTTTTAGGCGATAATATTTATCCTGCCGGTTTACCTGACCCAAAAGATTCTACCGATGCCTATAGAACAGCTAAAAATCATTTAGATGCCCAGGTCAATACATTAAATAATTTTAAAGGAAGACCTCTTTTTATACCAGGAAATCATGATTGGTATACGGAAGGTCTCGTTGGCCTTGAAAGGGAAGAAAATTATATAAAGAAAGCACTTAAGAAAAAAGAAAAAGACCCATTTTTACCAGAGAACGGCTGCCCTATAGATGTTGTGGAAATAGGTGATGATGTTGCTATTATTACCATAGATACAGAATGGTATTTGACCAATTGGGACAAACGTCCAGATATTAATGATAAGTGTGAAATTAAAAGTAGGGCAAAGTTTTTCTTAGAACTTGAAGATGCTATAAAAGATTACCGCGACCGTACAACGGTTATTGCAATGCATCACCCTAGTAATAGTTATGGGGAGCACGGTGGGCAATATTCGATAAGAAAAAATTTTTATCCTAAGAAAATGGCAGTACCGTTACCTGTACTAGGTTCGTTCATTAATATACTTAGAAATACTTCTGGTGCATCTGTAGAAGATGTAAACAATAAGCGTTATCGAGAATTAATGAATAGGGTAACTACATTGGCACAATATTCTGATCGCGTAATATTTGCATCTGGGCATGAACATACATTACAATATTTTGTAGAAAATAATACTCCGCAAATTGTTAGCGGTTCTGGTGCAAAAGAAGGTTTTACACGTTTGCTAAACGGTTCTCAATTCAATACCGGTAAAATGGGATATGCTACTTTAGAAGTATATAAAGATGGTTCTTCTAGAGTTCGTTTTTATGGTGTAGGAGATGATGAAAACGAAGAGTTTTTGTTTACCAATGAAGTTCTGCCACCAACTCAAAAAAAATATATTGGTGGATTTAACAATGAATTTCCTGATAGTGTAAAGGCATCTGTTTATACAAAGAATGAAATTGATAA
This sequence comes from Maribacter sp., assembly GCF_039968975.1. GTDB lineage: Bacteria > Bacteroidota > Bacteroidia > Flavobacteriales > Flavobacteriaceae > Maribacter. The sequence continues at coordinate 10,445 of NZ_JBDVOT010000116.1, forward strand.
AAGCGGATTTTATAAAGGAATATGGGGTGACCGCTACCGAAAGTATTATGGTACCGAGGTGACCGTACCGACCGTAAATATAGATTCTCTTTTTGGTGGTCTGGTGCCAGTTAAAAAAGGAGGTGGTCATCAATCTAAATCATTGCGTTTACGTGCAAAAGATGGAAGGGAATTTGTGATGAGGGCTTTAAAGAAAAGCGCAGAATTGTATTTGCAATCCATGGCTTTTCAAGATCAATATGTGCTAGATGATTTAAAAGAAACATATACGCAAAAGATATTACAAGACTTTTATACGGGATCACACCCCTATGGACCGTTTACAACTGCAAAATTATCTGATGCGGTGGGTATCTACCATACTAATCCGGTTTTATATTACGTACCTAAACAGCCAGCTTTAAAAGAGTATAACGAAACCTTTGGTGATGAATTGTATATGATTGAAGAGCATACTGGCGATGGTCATGGAGATTTAGCAAGTTTTGGGTATTCTAATAATTTAACGAGTACAGATGGTATGCTAGAGGACCTTCGTGATGATGAAAAGTACGAAGTGGATAAAGCCCTCTATTTAAGAGCACGACTTTTTGATATGGTTTTGGGCGATTGGGATCGTCATGTAGATCAGTGGCGTTGGGCAGAATTTAAAGACGAGAAGAAGGGCAAGATTATTTATAGACCTATACCTAGGGATCGTGATCAGGTATTTTCAAAAATGGGTGATGGCGCGTTAATGAAAATAGCTACCCGTATTATACCAGGATTAAGATTAATGGAAGGTTTTAATGAAGATATTAGAAGTGTAAAAGGCTTTAATTCATCACCAATGACCTATGTACTTGATTTGACATTATTGGGCGAAACAGAAAAAAGTCAGTGGTTAGAGCAAGCTAGATATTTAAAAGAAAATCTAAAGCCTAGTGATATAGATGAGGCATTTAAATCTTTTCCAGAAGAAGTACGTGATGAAACGGTAGATGAAATTAAAAAGGTTCTATTGGCGAGATTGAGCCATATCGAAGAAACAGCAAATGAGTATTATAGAATATTAAATAAATATGCTGTAGTTGCAGGAACGGATAAAGATGATTGGTTTGAGATTAATAGGCTAAATGATGAAGAGACTGAAGTAAAAGTATTTAGAAATATAGGTGATAAGAAAAAGCGACTATTCTATTACAAGGTATTTACCAAAGAAGACACAAAAGAATTGTGGGTTTTTGGATTAGATGATGATGATATTTTTGAGGTTAAAAATCCGTCTCATTATTCTGGTGTAAAGGTTCGTATAATCGGTGGTCACAATAATGATATCTATAGGGTGGAAGATGGTAGAAACGTTGCTTTATATGACTTTAAAAGTAAGAAGAACACATTTGAAGAAACAGGTGATGCAAAAGTAAAACTGTCAGATGATTATGATTTAAATACTTACCAGCCATTAAAGTTAAGAAACAGTTTTAACCAGATTATACCAACAATCGGTTTTAATCCAGATGATGGTGTTAGAATAGGTTTTGTAAATACGTATACATATAACGGTTTTAGACAAAATCCATTTACACAACAACACACCTTTGCAGCTTCTTATTATTTTGCTACAAGCGGATTCGATTTTAAATATCAAGGAGAATTTGCACACATATTCGAGAATTGGAATGCAGAACTTTCTGCTAGATTTACGAGCCCTAATTTTGCAATCAACTTTTTTGGTTTTGGTAACAATACCCAAAATTTCGATGACGATTTAGGTTTGGATTATAACAGGGTTAAATTACGGCAGATAGATTTTTCTCCTTCATTAATTTGGAGAGGACAGTTAGGAGCCAAGGTAAAGTTAGGATTGTCATATGAGAATATCAGTGTTGAAGAAACTAATGACAGATTTATAAATACCTTTTACCAACAGAACGGAGAAGAAACCAATAGTGATTTTGTAGGGGCTCATGCTGCATATACTTATGAAAATAGGGATAATGAAGCTTTCCCAACCTTGGGCATGGGAACGTCATTAGAAGCTGGGTTTAAAGAAAATCTCTCTAAAGAAGGTGGTAGTTTTGGTTACATTATACCGAGTCTAAGTTTTGATTATAAATTGATTCCAAATGGTAGGTTAGTATTGGCGACGAAATGGAAAGCGCATTTTAATATTGGAGATGAATATGAGTTTTACCAAGCTGCCAGCATTGGCGGTCTGGATGGTCTTCGTGGATTTAGAAATCAACGTTTTACAGGTAAAACATCTTACTATCAAAATACTGATATAAGATTTAGCTTAAAAAAGAAGAGAACTAGATTATTGCCAACGGCAATGGGTCTCTTTGGCGGATTTGATTATGGTAGAGTATGGATGCCGGAAATGAATTCTGGTCGCTGGCATACTTCTTATGGTGGCGGATTCTTTTTAAATGCCTCGGATATTATCTCTGTAAATACTGCAATATTTGCAAGTGAAGACGGACCAAGATTTACATTTGGGTTAGGTTTTGGCTTCTAAAAAAGCTTTTTTATTTTAAAGAATAGGTATAAAGGTTTCCCCCTTCTCCATGAGCTTTCTCATCTGAGATGAGTAGGGTGTTGTCATTTAGAAAGCAAACAGACTCTAATTGGGAGCGTGCTCCTAAATCAATTTCTTGCATGTTGCCTTTGGTAAAATTATCCCAAGTGAAATCTGTGAATATAAATAGTTTACCGTAACTGAGCGCTATAATTTTATCACCTTTTGGAGAAATAGCTATAGAGGTTATTTGACAAATATTCCAATCTGAACACGGGGTAAAAGAACCAATCAGTTTGGCTTCATACTTTCCTTTGGTGTCCGGTACAGAATAGATATGAGCTTCTCCCGTAAAGGATTTTGATCTGTTTTTAGTTACAATATAAATCTTATTACCGTGGTGAAAAATGGCTTCAGAATCATAGAACAAAGCATCTTTTTTTGGTGGAAATTTCTTTTGGTCAGGGTAGTATAGTTCAATTTTTTCAGCGTCAATTTTGTCGCCGGGCTCTGTAGTAGGATTTGGGAGTTTTAGGATTTCCAAATTTTTACGTTCGTTGGCATTATTGCCAATATCAGCTATGTAGAGATTACCAAAAGAGTCTTTTGTAAGATCTTCCCAATCATGGTTTTTACCATTTTTAACTTCTAAACTTTTAAGTATTTCTCCCTTCAAGCTAACTTGATAAATTTCATCTTTATTACCACCGTCTTCTATGACCCATACAGTGGAATCATTATATGTAGCAAGACCAGAATTTTCAGATAAACTACTTGGTAAATCTGCAATTACGTTTAGTTGTCCATAATTGGAACAAGAAGTAAGTGTAGAAATAAATAGTAATGTTGTAAAGATTATTTTACTCATCTTGATCTGTTAATGGCATGAATATTTCAGCTTTCCAACGTAAAGCGTCACCGCCCATGTTAGGATTGTTAAAGAAGAACTCTATGGGTTTTTTGTCGACATCAATATTCTTCTCTTTAGCGTAATCTAGTAAGGTGTACCAAGCCCTATCAGAGGTCATATAATTACCGTTGTAAATTGCCTTTAACGATTTCATACCTATGAACTCTTTGTAAACAAGATCTTTAATTATCGGCAGAGAGTCGGTTTTAATGATAGGGTAGCAAAAATTAAAACTAATGCTATCGTTCTGCATATTCCAATCAGTAGTCTCTATAAAAGGAACGCCATTCACTTGAATTCCGTTGCTGGCGATAACAGAATTCATAAAAGGATAACTTTCCATCATACCAAAGGCTTTATTACTTTGTGTGGTTTTATGTTCAACACAAGCGCAATAGGTAGACGGTAAATGGTCTTCACCCATAAAAGTCACTTTAAACTCTTTTCTATGGGTATTTAAGTTTTCTATAAAATCGGTAACCGTTTTTCTGGCTTGTTTCTCAAAATTGGTGTCGGTAAAGGGAATGTATAGCTTGTTCGTAAAGCTGTGGTCCTTGTCCTTTACATTGACAACTAATTGAGAAGTTGAATCATTAATTGGGGTAATATTCCAATTATAGATATGTGTAGAATCGCCGGCAACAATCATTTGTTCTAGATGCGCTAAATCATCTTTTTGCCGTATAGAGGCTTCTTGAAGCGTTTTACTCCATGATTTTAATGCTTGATTAACTGTTCCTGTGTTAGACTTAGCTATAACTCTTATTTGGTAATCTTGCGGTTTTATGAAAAAATACCAGAGTAATGCAATAGAAATGACCGCTATTATAATGGTAATGCCTTTTCTCATTATTGTTTGTTATGCGTAAAATTTAATTATTTTTCATTTTGATTTTAGAGTTCAATAACGCACCAATTTTTCTACCTTGGTCAACACCGACTTCAACGGCAGCTCGGTAATGAATGCCACCATACATTCTACTAATAGCGGCTTCATCGGCAGCTTCGTTAAAAGAATTGAATTTTCTAATAGGTAGACCATATGGTGTTTCAGTATCGTCTTCAAAACTGAAATTTTCACCAAAAACACTAGTTAGGGCAGTTGCGGCAGCACCTGATACTACACTATGACCGCTGGTATATTCAGGGAAAGGGGGTGTTTGTAAAATAGGTTTCCAATTCTCGTCAATATGTTGATTGATCAATGTTTCTGGTCTAATTAAATTACTGCGATATTTTTCGTCCCAGCAACTAATGAATCCGTCGGCAATTGCCATTGAAGTTTTTGTATAGGCGAATACCGTATCGTCGAAATCATTATTTACTTTTTTGCTTGCAATTTTTGTGATTCCGATCCAATGCGCACCTGGAGTAATTTTTTTGGTAGCGAACATTAAGTGTCCTCTCGTTACCGATACATACGGATTACAATCCCAGAATTTCGCAATGGCTACTTCTTCAGACTCGTCGCCATCAGCAGTTATTTGATTACTAATATCGTATACTTCTTTCAGTTCTTTGTAAAAGTTTGATTTTTCATCTAATGAAAATGCAGGCGGCGGAATTGGTTTAAATTGCGATGCAGAGTCTATAATAAATGGTCTAATTTTATTCCAATGAGGTTCTATGCCATCCATATATGCCGGTGGGGTAGGTTGCCATCTAGCCGGGTCATCTGTATTTACAGTAAACTTAGGCATAGTGCGCGTTTGGCTGTAATTATCTTTATTCATCCACGTTTTAATATGCTCTGCCACTTTTAATCCGTAAGTTTTAGATGCTTCAAACTCTGGTTCGTTCATTGTTTTCCACTGTGTGAAAAGGCTATCTTGCAAAACATCAAATTTATCTTCTGAGAAGATAAGTTGCCTGCTAATATTCATATGCGCAATCAAAGCGGATAGTTGAGGATTAATGGTGGATACGGTATCAATTGCAGGTATAGGGGTAAGACCTTTTAATTGTCCTGATAGGGTCGCGTATTTTGGATTTACCTGTGCAACAATCTCATATGCCGCAATATTAGGGTAGGCAAATATTCTACTTGCTACCGGTGGAGAGAAAATATCATGAATCATAATATCTATGACATGATCAATAGAGTTATGTAATTGATCAGGAGATACTACTATAGGTTCTTTTTTCTTTTCGGTGCAACTCGCAAGTATAACACCTGTTATTATGATAAATAAATACTTCTTCATTGTACTAAGGTTTGAGTATGCTATACACTTCTGCAGCCTTATTGTTAAAGGTGAGTAAAATGTATTTTTTGTTATTTGCGTTTATAATGTTCATGCTTCGAATAGATTTACCTGTAAGGTCTAGTCCTATTTCATTGGCTAAGGTAACATTGTTGGTGCTACTAATCAATGCCCCGGGAAAAGAATCAAATCGACCGTGGTATGGTTTTACGCCAAAATAATTTCCTGCAGCCAAAACTTCGGTTTTAGTATCTCCGTTAAAATCAAATTCTAAGAATGCCATTATTGGTGCCAATTGTAGTTCATAGCTAAATGGTATAAAAGAAAACTTACCGCCGTTGTTTTGTAAGTAACCAGAGCTTAAAGTATGTACTTCAAGAACTTCAGCGTTTGTTAGCATATGTTCTCCTAATATTTCTTCCATTGATTTTCCTGCGAAAGAACTATAAGTATTGAATTTTTTGCGAAGAGATACTAACTGGCTAGATAATTCTTTTAAACCGTCTACGGGAAAATCTTTACCATCTTTATAAGTGCTGACAATAGTTTCTGTAGCTCCGTTTTTATCAAGGTCGCCATAGAACATTTTCATAGGGTGATCTTGCGTAGCAGTAAATTTAGTATTTAGCCCCCAGTTACCTAAAAGGTAGTCTTGGTCACCATCACCATCAATATCAAAACTGGTAACTGCTTGCCATAAACCGTTCGTATTTTTATTTTCTAAAGGATGTATTTCTTCAAATGTTCCTTTAATATTTTGAAAGAATCTTGGAGACATCCATTCACCAACAAATAGAATATCTTCCCAACCATCATTATTAAAATCTGTTACAATGGCATCGGTAACCATTCCTAAGTTCTCGAACGGACCTGTTGCTACTTTGAAATCACCTTTTTCGTTATTTAAAAGATAGCTGTTGGGTTTGTTTCCATAATCTGCACTAATAGATTGGTTACAGATAATTATATCTAAGTCATCATCATGATCATAATCTAATTTCAAAAGAACAGATGTATTCTCGAATAGGTCTGGAAATTCTTTTTTGGTGAAAACAGAATCAATTGAAACGTAATAAGAATTGGTGAGCGGCTTCATTTCATTGAAAAAATCTGCGCCACCAGTACCTACTATAAGATCATTTTTGCCGTCTAAATTAAAGTCGCCAATAATAGAGCCAATGTCTTCCTTGATACTGTCTTTTTTGATTTCTTGATAATTTTTTGAGTAAAATGTAGTATCGCCTTGAACATAGATTTGTGACGGAATGTATTTAGCTCCACCAAAGAATATGTCGTCTTTTCCATCACCGTTTAAATCTCCAATACTTACTGCAGGACCTCTATCGGACATTTGATAAGGAATCAGTTTTTGACGTAAATAATCACTGTAAGCATCTTCCATATGAACATAGTCTATGCCAAGGTTGTCTGAAGCTTTTTCAAACAACACATTTTCTTTTTGTTTAAGTGAGTTATAATTAAAAGGCTGAGTATTTTCAGGATTTAAATATAGTGTTTGATTGGTAGCAATGTTTTTAACCAACTGCATGCTTTTGTCAGGCCAAATAATTTTAAGGGAATCAATATTTTCAAGTTCTCCATACCCAAAATGTATAATCGGTTCAGAAGATGCTTGAAATCCGCGAACAGTATACATTTCTTTAAACTGTTGAATTCCGTTGGCGTATGAGAATATTTTAGCACCAATTCCGAATGTATTATTCTTGGTATAGTTCAGTTTAATTTTTAACCAATTACGTTGACTGTTCGTGGTATTTTCTTGAATTCCTGCTTTGCTGTATAAATTGTTGGTTATTAAATCTAAATCGCCATCATTATCTAAATCACTATAGGCGGTTGCTCCAGAAATAATGGTGTCTTGTGCAATCCATGATTTAGATTCATCAATAAACTGAAGGTCTTTAGCACCTTTAAAAATCATATTGCCAACAAAACCAGAAGGCATCATTTTAAGGGCTTTCTGGTCTACAAGATTGGTGTTATTGATTTTAGACCTAATGTTCTCGTTAGATATATAGTTGATGTAATCAAGGTCGTTAGGACGCTTTGGTATACCGTTGCTAATGTATAAATCTTGTTCCCCATCTTGGTTGAAATCACCAAATAAGGCGCTCCAGCTCCAATCTGTAGCCGCTACTCCGCTCTGTAAAGCTGTTTCTAAAAACTTGCCATTTGGCTGGTTTACAGATAGCATATTTCTGGTATACTGATTGTGATAACCAAAAGACTTGGTCTTCATCTTTTGAATTTGGACGTCGTCATCACCTTCAGAAGATTTTAAGACGATTTCGTCTTTGCTCAACATATCCAAAGAAATTAAATCTGGTAAACCGTCGTGGTTAATATCTGCAACATCACTACCCATAGAAAAACGTGTAGTATGTCCAAATGCTTCCTTAAGACTTTCTTTAAAAGTACCATCGCCATTATTTATATAATAGTAATCGTCTTCATGGAAGTCATTACCAATATAAAGGTCAGGATATCCGTCTTGATTAAAGTCTGAAACGGCAATACCTAAACCGTAGCCATTTACACCGCCATAAATACCGGCATCTTCACTAACATCTACAAATTTACCATTATCATTTCGTAATAATTTATCGCCCGTTTCATAAATACGGTTGTGTCTTATTTGAGCATTTCCATAAGAATCTTGTGTATGAATGGCATGGTTTAGGAGATACATATCTAAATCTCCGTCCAAATCATAATCTAAGAAAGCTGCTGATGAGCTGTAAGATTCGAAATCTAAACCGTAATCCGCGGCACTTTCCTTAAATGTTGCATCGCCTTGGTTTATAAAAAGCTCATTGTATCCATTAAATCCATTTAGACCAACAACAGCACACACGTAAATATCTAGAAGTCCGTCACCATTTACATCGCCCATGATTGTACCCGTATTCCAAGAGCTGCCGCCAGCGACACCTGCTGTTTTTGTAATATCCTCAAACTGTAAATTACCTTTGTTCAGGTATAACTTATTCTTTACCTGATTTCCGGAAAAGTAGATGTCTGGTAAACTATCGTTGTTGATGTCGCCAATGGCAACACCGCCACCATTATAAAAATATAGGTAGTCTAAAATACTTAAATCTTTGGTTTCGGTTAAAGTATTTTCAAAAGCGATACCTGTCTCTTCAGCCGCGTGTTGTACAAATAGCTCTCCTGAATTCTGTTTGCAACCAGCGGCAAATACCAATACACATATGTACAGTAAATTATTCTTCATTTAATCGATACAATTTTGGAGTGTCATTGTTGATAGCTGCGATGATAAATTCGTTTCCTTTTTTGTCTTTAACTGTCTGTAGTTGTTTTACTTCATTTCTTATAAAGAAACCGCTATCGGTATAGTTTTGCCATTCAAAATTCAGTTTTCCATCACCAAGAAGAACGTTGCCGTAGTTGGCGTCTAATCTAGAATACTGAGGTTTAAATTCAAAATTATTACCTGCCATTACAAGGTCAAGATTACCATCTTTATTTACATCTAAACATTGAATACCGCAAATGCAGGAAAATTGAACTTGAGGAGGTAAAATTTTAATAGTAAAATTGCCATTGCCATTATTTATGGCAATTACGGTTTCAGCAATATTAGCTTCTTTTAGAATGGTGTTGTCTATAACATTTTTTGAGAATAACTCTTGAATTGTTTTTGAAGCGTATTCAGAAGCTTTAATGTTCTTTTTCTTAAGGGCTAATATTTGAGTAGTTAATTCCTTTTTTTGATGAAGAGGATAATCGCCGCCATCATAATTTTGCGTGGTTATTTGTTCAATGGTTCCATCATTGTCAAAATCGTTTACCCACATTTTCATAGGTTGCCCAGGTGCAGGTTTGTAATGAATGTTACTGCCCGTATTACCTAAAATTAAATCTTGGTCTCCGTCGTTATCCAAATCATAACCTTCTAAGGCACCCCACCATCCATTAAGGCTGTCAAGAGAACTTTTAGAATCGCTAAGCCTTCTGCCAGAGTTTTTATAAATTTTTGGACTTCCCCAATCAGAAACGGTGACTAGGTCATCTTTACCGTCACCATCCATATCTAGCCATTTGGCATCGGTAATCATCCCTGCATCTTTTAAGTCGTATGCAGAGCGTTCGGTAATATCTGTAAAAGTACCATCACCGTTATTTAAGAGAAATAAATGGTCAGGGTTTATACCGTAAGTGCCTACTACACTTCTTGATCCTACAAAAACATCAATATCACCATCATTATCAAAATCTGAAGGAGCGACAACGGCTACATTTTTGTTGATATTTGGTAGTTTGTTAGTACTTAAAGAAAAGTTGCCATTTCCATCGTTCAGATATAGTCGAATGCCATAACTGCCCTGCATACCTAATTCATTGCCCCCGGTACCGACCATAAGGTCCAAATCACCATCATTATCCGAATCAAAAAAGGAAGCAGTGGTATCCTCCAATGGTGCTTCGGTTTCAAAATATTTTACAATAGGTTTAGAAAGTGAGCCGTTACCCTTATGAAGATATAATGCACCAGTTTGATTTTTTGCGCCACCAATGAAAATATCATCATTTCCATCTCCATTTACATCACCAACTGCTAAGCCGGGACCTTCTTCTGCCAATGATTTAGAAATTAACCCTTCATTATCAAAGTCCATATAGTTGTTTTCTTTATGGGTCAAGAAAGTATTGTTATCAATCGATTTTAAAAGGGTTGGAGTTTCCGTTTTATTAATTTTAAATACTTCGCTAGCTTCTTCTTGATTAAATGTAATGGTCTGGTTAGCTTTAACATTGGTTAGCTTAGCGGTAGCGTCATTAGGCCATATAATACGAATGGAGTCTAATATTGTTGTAGCTCCAAGACCTATGGTCATAGGATATTCAACCGAAGATTGAAAACCTCTTGAAGGCATTAAAGTCTGGTCGATAATATTATCTGGGTAGTATAAACGAGCAACCGTTCCTATACCGAACTTATTGCCGTCATTACCTTTAAATTTTAATTTTATATAGTTGTTTTCTGATTGTGAATCAGAATTGTTGCGATACACAAACGTCTCCATGTTTACGTTGTTGACCACTAAATCTAAGTCGCCATCATTATCTAAATCACCGTAAGCAGAACCGTTTGAACGGCTAGGTATTTCAAAACCCCACTGTTTATTGTAGTTGCTGAATGTGATATCTCCGTTGTTTCTATACGCGTAGTTAGGGAGAGGTGTAACTGGCATTTTGTTAATGATAGAATCAATAGATTCTTTTCTGCCGGTCAAAGCCATTTTTTGAATGATTTCGTTGGCAAAGAAAT
>NZ_JBDVOT010000117.1:0-2732 GCF_039968975.1 Maribacter sp.
AGGTTTTATGCCAAAATCGGCTCCTGCTTCAAAAACTTTATCCCAAATTTGTTTGACCTCTTCATTTTTACAATAAATTTCAAATCCACCAGAACCTGTATATCCCGTGGCAGAAATAATAACATTTTCAATACCTGCAAAATCAGATACTTCAAAGTGATAAAACTTAATATCGGCTAGGTTTACAGAAGTTAACGACTGCATTGCCTCAACCGCCTTAGGACCTTGTATTGCTAAAAGCGAATATCCTTCAGAAATATCTCGCATATCTGCTTTTAAATCTGAGTTATAAGATGAAATATGGTTCCAGTCTTTTTCAATATTAGAGGCGTTTACTACCAATAAATATTGCTCGTCTTTAATTTTATAGATGATTAAATCATCCACGATACCGCCCGTTTCATTAGGTAAACAGCTATACTGTGCTCTACCAATAGTTAATTTTGAGACATCGTTAGAAGATACTTTTTGAATTAAGGCTAATGCATTTGGTCCTGAAATTAAGAACTCACCCATATGCGATACATCGAAAACCCCAACAGCATTACGTACTGTTTCATGTTCGGCATTTACACCTTCGTAAGAAACAGGCATATTGTAACCAGCAAATGGCACCATTTTGGCACCAAGAGATTCGTGTGTTGTGGTAAGCGCAGTATTTTTCATCTTAATCTATTTATTAGCAATACAAATTTATCGAAAATAAATAGAAGCAAATGTGGCTAATCCCTGAATTGGGAAAATATTATTCTTTAATTAAGTTCTAAGATTTTAAAAGAAAATCTTTGAGTCCGTCGTAAGTTGAAATCTTAATAGATTTTTTAGTTTTTCCCATCACTCTCTGAATCTGAGAAGGAATTTCTAGTTTTTCATCAAGTGTTTCTTCAACGATATCTAAGAATTTTACCGGGTGCGCAGTTTCTAAGAAGATACCATAGGTGTTAGGGTGTTGCTCTTGATACTTTTTTAACCCCAAGTAACCTACAGCGCCATGAGGATCAGCAATGTATCCATTGATATTGTAAATTTCCTTTAAGGCGTCTTTTGTTTGATTGTCATCAAAAGGATAAGAAGAAAGATTCTTTTTTAAATCTTCGAAATTATCTTGAAACAAATGCCTAATTCTTATAAAGTTACTTGGATCGCCAACATCCATGGCATTAGAAATAGTGGCTGTTGATGGTTTAGGGTTATACTCATTTGTAAGCATAAACTGCGGTACGGTATCATTTACGTTTGTGGAAGCTACAAAATGCTTTACAGGCATACCTAGTCGTTGAGCAACTAAGCCTGCACAAATATTACCAAAGTTTCCTGATGGTACAGAGAACACGATTTCTTTACCTTTTGATTTCGCTTGTTTATAGGCAAAAAGGAAATAGAATAATTGTGGCAACCAACGGGCAACATTAATAGAGTTGGCCGAAGTCAGCTTCATATTGTCAAGAAGTTCTTTGTCTAAAAAAGCATTCTTAACCATAGCTTGGCAATCATCAAAAGTACCATCTACTTCTAAAGCGGTAATATTTTTGCCTAAAGTGGTTAGTTGTCTTTCTTGAATATCGCTAACTTTTCCACTAGGGTAAAGTATAACCACTTTAACACCCTCAACACCTAAGAATCCGTTTGCTACAGCGCCACCCGTATCGCCAGAAGTAGCAACAAGTACGGTCACTTCATTTTTTGTAGACCTAGAAAAATAGCCTAAACATTGAGCCATAAAACGAGCACCAACATCTTTGAAAGCCATGGTAGGTCCATGAAATAATTCTAATGTGGCAATATTGGGGGTAATTTCAACTACTGGAAAATCAAAATCTAATACTTCTTTTAATATCTCTTTTAAAACATCATCAGGAACAATGCCCTCTACAAATTGTTGAATTGCCTTAAACGCGATTTCTTCGTTAGAAAAGGTTTCGATATTCTCAAAAAAAGAACTTGGTAACGGACTAATATTTTCTGGAAAATACAAACCTTTATCAGGTGCAATACCATTAACTACGGCAGTGTCAAAAGAAACCTCTGGAGCTGTATTGTTTAAACTATAGAATTTCAAACTGAATATTTTTAAATGTTATTAATGTACCAGTGCTCAACTTATAAAAGTTTAACGCCTTCCATATTAATTTTAGATACGTGTATTTCGTATGCTATGCCAATTTTATCGTAAACTGTTTTCATTGCATTACCTACATTGATAGCAGTTTCTTCCCCTTTGCTAAATGCAAAGATTGATGGTCCGGATCCAGAGATGCCAGAACCTAAAGCACCAGCTTCTAAAGAGACTTTTTTGACTTCGTCGAAACCAGGTATTAAGATAGAACGTATTGGCTCTACGATATAGTCTTCTAAAGATCGGCCTATTAGTTTATAATCTTCTTTGAACAAACCTGCAACCAGGCCACCAACATTTCCCCATTGTTTTATACCAGTTTCCATAGAAATAGTTGTCTTTAGAATCTTTCTAGAATCTGAAGTTTTTATTTCTATCTGCGGATGGATTATTGTTATGTATAATTCTGACGGAGCAGGAATATCAATAATATCCAAAGGACTATAGCTGCGTACCAATGTAAAGCCGCCAAATAGGGCAGGGGCAACATTATCGGCATGTGCAACATCACTAGCTAAGCGTTCGCCTTCCATAGCAAATTTTACAAGTTCAGTTTTGCTGAACGGATTGCCCAATAAATGGTTCATTGCCCAAACTGTACCGGCAGAACTAGCAG
>NZ_JBDVOT010000118.1:0-2733 GCF_039968975.1 Maribacter sp.
TACCTAGCTGAACAGCATTAGAGAAAAACTGATCAATTGTGTAATATGAGTAATTTAAATTAATTGTAGTGAAGTTTTTAATTCTATATGATAGTTCACCTTCATAGCGTTGAAAACTATCTTGATCTTGCTCTGCAAAAAGGGAGAAATCACTTTTTAGTTTAAAATCAGAATCTTCATTGCCAAGTAGAAATTGTAAACCACCACCGGCAAAAAGTCTATCTTTTGTCAACCAATAAGGAAAACCGTTTCGTCTATCTTCGGAACCTACGCCATAAGCACCTTCAATTAAAGGACCTAATTTAAATTTATCTAGGTTTAATACATTGTATTCTACACGTGTACCACCTATAGCGTAGTATTGGCTATCAGTGTAGTAATCTGCTTTTATGTAAAACTCATGATTTAAATTGGAAGAATATTCAAATTCTTGAGCAGCTTTTACCTGTATGTCATAAATATTTAAGTCGTATCCAGGTCCTGTTGTAACAGGGTGAGCTTTTATGCCTAAAGAAGATTTACTATTATCGCCCATAAAATCTATACCAGATGTAAAATGGAAGAATACTTTATTGAAGTTGTCAAATTCAACTCTTGCACCAACATAAAAGGGATTCTTTTGGTTAGATTCTTTTTTATAAAGGTATTCTACACCTAATAAATCTCTACCAATATCATTAGGTACTATAGTATCTTTTAAAACTGAATATGCTGTACCTTGAACAATAGAGAACTGGTGAAAATCTAGCTCTTTATTATAAAAACCAAAGTGAAAAGCATTGTTGAAAAGAGTAGGGTTGAATTCATCTGCAATGGCCGATGAAGTAAGTCCTATAGAATGTCCTTTCTTTTTTCGTGATTCAATTTCTGATTTTTTAACAATAGCATCATCCATTAACGTTTTAAACTTACTTATATACAAAGATTGTTTTTCTTCAGAAGTTGCCTTTACCTCGTTATTAAAAGCAATTTTAAAATCTGGGTCAATTTTAGATGGAGGTATTTTCATGGCAATTTCACCAGCACCATTTACGTCTCCTTTTAATAATAATAACTTTACCATGTGGTTCATGGTATTATAATCTCTAGGGTTATTGTCAATGTGGTTTGCGTACACTTTAGTTAAATACCTGCCATTAGCAAATTCCAAATTCCAATCTAACAATTTTGCTACAGGTACAGTATTTGTGCAGGTGCTCCAATCTAAAGCTTTTTGGTATTGGGTGTAGTCTGCGAATAAAAATGCGATGTTTTTAGATAATCTGATTAGATCAGGTCTGCATGTTTCAATATCTCTTAATTCTTCAACTGCCTTGTCTTGGTCATTGACCAATAGGTATCTTATATAGTACTCAAAATCTGTAAATTTTTTACTTTCTATAGTTCTGGTTTTTTCTTTCCATTCTTTAACGATTTCTGGAGAAATATTACCACATTTTTGCCATTTCTCCGCTCTTTCAAAGTTTAGTTTATCTGCATATACTTGGCTGATAGATGTAGCTAAATCTCTATTAAAGATACTGCAAGGCTCAATATCATCTAGCTTCTTTATTAGGTCTTCATCATTAGAATTCACTAAAAATTCATAATAATTCAACTTATTTTCTGTAGTCGGTTCTATAGTTTGCAATACTTCTAAGACTTGTTCTATAATTTCTGTGTTATCTTCAGTATTAAAGTTCTCGTAGTATTCTTTTAAAATAGTGACATCATTTTGACCCCATTCCATCTGCCTCTCCATCCACATTTTTTTAATTGCGGGTGAAGGATAATTACTGACTGTACTAATATCCCTAGAGAAATCTGCATAAGAACTAGATGGATTTTTTAAGTATAGACTGTTTAGTTGAGACCAAAGTTCATCGGTTTTACCTTGTGCTTCCATACCTTCTGCATAGTTGACTATCTGTTGGGTATTAATGAACTTATTATCCTTAAATAATTTCTCCATTAGGTTTGTAGCTTCTTCCGTCTTTTCCTCAACAATTAATCTGTCTATTTTTTGCTTTAACGGTACCATAGTTTGTTTACTCTGGTTATAGGATTTGTAATCACTATTTGTATTGGTAATCAATGATGAGGTAGTATTTATTAAAGTTCTAATTTCTGGTCGAATGTCTGGTACACTGATATTAGGAGACTTTGTTTGAATACTGTACAGAAAACCGTTTAATAATGGAACCGAAGAAAATTCTACCTGATCAAAAGAAAGTGCTTCATGAATCTTTACATTATTACGTTCTTCAACATACATTAACCAATAAGATTCTTTTTTCTCATCAGAATTTAAAGAGCTAGAGACTTCATATTGCCCTTCGTAACTTAAGTGGCGAATACTTTGATAACGCCAATCCATAGCTGCCTCTGTAGATTGTTTGGCGGTCAAAAACTTCATGTAAGGGTGTCGTTTCTTATAATCGACAATATGCTTTTTTAATTCACCTATTGCATTTGTTGTGCTACCAATCTCTAAAATATCTTTAGTGTTTAATACATGAGACCAAATACCCGTATATAGATAGGTAGATTCTATTGCCCATTGTTCTTTTTCTGATATGGAATAGCCACTGCTTAGACGTGGATAATCAAAAAATCTATTGTTTAATGGGTCTGGATCAAATTCTCTATTACCACCTTCATACACATCGCCTAAGAAAGAAGTATGTAAAAAACTTAAGCTGGGAAATCCTTTTTTAAGTGATATTAGACCTAGACTATCTATTTGATTGTCTG